>JBGPEQ010000143.1:0-8356 GCA_041482855.1 Dongiaceae bacterium
GGTCGTCGATCTCGCGCGCAAGCACAAACCGAAGCTCGTCATCGCCGGCGGCTCGGCCTATCCGCGCGCCCTCGACTTCCCAGCCTTCCGCCGCGCCGCCGATGCCGCCGGCGCCAGGCTGCTCGTGGACATGGCCCACTTCGCCGGCCTGGTCGCCGGCGGCGCCCATGCCGATCCCTTCCCGCACGCGGACATCGTGACCACCACCACCTACAAGTCCCTGCGTGGCCCGCGCGGCGCGATCATCCTGTGGAACGACGAGGGCCTGACCAAGCGCATCGACAACGCAGTCTTCCCGGGCCTGCAGGGCACGCCCTTCCTGCACATCCTCGCCGGCAAGGCGGTCGCCCTCGGCGAGGCGCTGCGGCCCGAATTCCGCGGCTATGCCGCCGCCGTCCTCGCCAACGCCCGCGCGCTGGCCGCCCGCCTGCAGCGCCACGGCTTCGACCTCGTCGGCGGCGGCACCGACACCCCGCTCATGCTGGTCGACCTCCGCCGCAAGAACCTCACGGGCGAGCCCGCCGCCCACGCCCTCGAGCGCGCCGGCATCGTCGCCAACATGAATCCGATCCCCTCCGACGCCGCCGACCTCAAGGTGATGTCGGGCCTCCGCTTCGGTGTCAGCGCCTCCACCACCCGCGGCTTCGGCGTCGCGGAGTTCGAAACCGTCGGCGACCTCATCGCGGACGTGCTGGAAGCGCTCCGCCGCAACGCCGCCGACAGCTCCGCCGCCGAGCAATCCGTCCTCGCCCGCGTCCACGCCCTGACGCGCCGCTTCCCGATCTATGAAAGTTAACCGCAGAGGCGCAGAGGCGCAGAGGAAACAAAACGACAGGCAATCGTCATGGGGAGAAGAATCGCGGTCGACTCGATCTCTTTGCGTCTCTGCGTCTCTGCGGTGAATCCTTTGCCGATCGAGCGGCCTGGATGCTGACATGAGAATAAAGTCCTTGCTCTGGTTCGCCCTGGGTGCGG
Organism: Dongiaceae bacterium; assembly: GCA_041482855.1. Lineage (GTDB taxonomy): Bacteria > Pseudomonadota > Alphaproteobacteria > Dongiales > Dongiaceae > JBGPEQ01. The sequence continues at coordinate 976 of JBGPEQ010000143.1, forward strand.
TCTTCCTCGCCACCGCCGCCCTCCCGGCCCGCGCCGATTTCGCGGCCGGCGCCGCCGCCTACGACAAGGGCGATTATGCCGCCGCGCTCGCGGAGTGGACGGCCATGGCGAATGCCGGCGACGCCCGCTCCCAGCTCGGCCTCGGCACGCTCTACGAGTCCGGCCACGGCCTGCCGGCGCCGGACCTGCCGGGGGCCGTGATCTGGTACCGCGCCGCCGCCGCCCAAGGCCTGCCCGCCGCGCAGAACAACCTCGCCCTGCTCTACGCCCGGGGCCGCGGCGTGCCGCTCAATCCGGTGATGGCGGGCGAGCTCTGGCATGTGGCCGCCGCCGCCGGCTACCCGCGGGCGCAGTACAACCTGGCATTCGCCTACGAGCAGGGCTTCGGCATGCCCCGCGACTACGACTCGGCGGCGCGCTGGTACGCCGAGGCCGGCAACCGCGGCGTCGGCGACGCCGCCTTCGCGCTCTCCGAGCTCTACCGCACCGGCCGCGGCGTGCCCCAGCATGACGAGCTGGCCAAGCTCTGGCTCGACGTCGCCCGCAAGTTCGGCAGCAAGCTGGCCCCGCGCCATGATTTCACCGCCGCCACGCCGACCGTCCCGCCAGTCCCGGCGAAGGCCGAGCCGGCCAAGCAGGCGGCCCCGGCCAAGCAGGAGCCACCGAAGAAGCAGGAAGCGCCGAAGCAGCAGGAGGCCAGAAAAGCCGTCGAAGCGGCGCCCACAGCGACGAAGCCCGCCCAGTCTGCGGCGCCCGCCCAACCTGCGGCGCCCGCCCAACCTGCGGCAACCGCCAAACCCGCCGCCGATCCCGCCGGCCGCTTCGCCCTCCAGCTGGCGTCCCTGCCCTCGCAGGCCGAGGCCGAACGCGCCGGCGCCGTCCTCAAGGCGCGCTACGCCGACCTCCTGGGAAAGCTCGATCTGACGATTCACCGCGCCGATCTCGGCGCAACCAAGGGCGTCTGGTACCGCGTCATCGCCGGCCCGCTCGCCGCCCATGACGAGGCGGTGCGCCTGTGCGAGCGCCTGCGCGCCGCCGCCCGCCCGACCGATTGCTTCGTCCTCGCCCTCAAATGACCGCCGCCGCGCGATGCGACGCGGGCCGGGCGCAGGCTTACGGCGTTTCGTAGGTCTTGATCGAATTACGGATGGCCGCGACCAGGTCTGCCCAGCCATAGACGCCGGGCCGGAAGTTCTGGAACGCCACGACATAGGTCTTGGCCGAACCGCCGACGTTCTTGAGCGCGAACACCTCCGAATAGACGTCGCCCCCTTTCTTCAGCGGGCCCTTACCGATCTTGTCATGGGTCACCGAGCTGCGGTCGAAGTGGCCGGTGATATCCGCGCGGGTCAGCCAGGATTCGTCGCCCTGGCCGTCGGGATCGAGGCCCTGGGCGGCACGGACGAGCCGGTCGGCCATCTCGTCGCAGCTCTTCGTGTCGATGGCGCCGCGCTTGAGGATGATCGCCAGCAGCGCGGCCGCCGCCTCGCTCGTCGAGGCCTGCGCGACGTCGCCGTCGTTCGTCGAGGCGATGCGCGCATAGGGCCAGTTCTTGCCCTCGGAGAAGTCCCCGGCCACCCACATCCCCTTCTTGGTCGGGCTGCTGAACAGCTTCGCCGCCTCCAGCGCGCCGTTGAGGTAGCTGTAGCCGACACCGTGCACGCTCTTGCCCGCCATGGTGTTGTCGCTCGGCACGATCATCTTCTCCAGCGCCTTCAGGAATTCCGTGCGGAACTCGGGCATCGCGGTGGCGCCGGTCTTGTCGATGACGTCCTCGTAGTGCGGGACGCGATGGTCGCGCAGCACGGGCGCGCCGAGGATGATGGGCGAGCTCTTCACGATGGCATCGTCCATGTCGGCCTCCAGCCCCTTGAACAGGGCGTCGGCCGAGGCCGGCTTCTGCTTGACGACATAGCGCCGCACCATGTCGCGCAGCGCATAGGCGGAGTACATCACGCCCACCTTCGCCATGCTGGCGATGTAGTGCTCCTCGTCGTCCTTGTAGCCGCCCATCGGCAGCGGCCCGCTGCCGGCGCTCATGTCGACGAGGGTGAGGGAGAAGGCCGCGGCCTGGCTGCGCCCGCTGCTGATGGCAGCGATGGCCGCGGTCACCGCGCCGTTGAGCTTGCCGTTCTTCACCAGCGTGGTCTTGGACGCGGGCGGATAAAGATCCACGGGCGGCGGTGCCATTCGATCCCTCCGGGAAAAAAGAGACATTACCCTGGACAGCACCCCTGCTGCGAGACAAAGAAATCGAGGATGGATTGCGAGCGGCGTCGTGGGAGGGCACCATGAAAATCCGTTACGGCCGCCTGTCCGCCTGGATCCACGATCTCGACAAGCCCATCGGCTCAGACTCCGCGTATCGATACGACTTCCCTTGCGGACGCTCCGCTACTGAATTCATGAGACCCGGAAAGCTCGCCCTCGTCGCAGCGATCGCGCTCGGTTGCTCCCCGCACGGGCGGGCCGTTCTCGCGCAGACGAACGATGCGCAGCAGCAAGGCGCGCCAGCCGAAAGCGTCATGACTCCCGGCGAATGCCAGGCGGCGCTCGACGCGCGGCATCTGGCGTTCTCGTTCACGCCGCCCGTGAGAGCGGGGGAGTGCGCGATACCGCTGCCGGTCAGGCTGCGGTCGCTGGCGATCGGCACGGACGAAATTCAATTCACCGCGGAGCCGACGCTCGATTGCCGGCTGGCGGAGCGGCTGGCCGACTGGATCGGCAACGTCGTGGAGCCGCTGGCGCGCCATCATCTGGGCTCCGGGCTGGCGGCGATCGAGACCGGGCCGGGCTACGTCTGCCGCAACCGCAACAACGAAGCGGCCGGCAAGCTCAGCGAGCACGCCAAGGGCAACGCCCTCGACATCGCCGCCTTCGCCTTGCGCGACGGCCGCCGCATCGCCGTGCGCCCGCCCGACCAGCTCGCCCCGGCCACGGCCGCCTTCCTCGCCGCTGTCAGGACCACCGCCTGCGGCTATTTCCTCACCGTGCTCGACCCCGGCAGCGACGCCGCCCACGCCGAGCACCTGCATGTCGACCTCGGCCAGCATGGCCGCACCGCGAATTACAGGATTTGCGAATAGGCGCCTGGCCGCCTATGTGACGCTGGCAACAAAGAGCATGGGACGGACATGGCTGACAACGCAGCGGTGATCTTCGGCATCAGCGGCATCGGCGGCCGCGCCCTCGCCGATCGGCTGACGGCGGCCGGCGGCTGGCGCGTCGTCGGCGTCTCCCGCCACCGCCCCCCGGACATGCCGGATATCGAGCATGCCGCCTGCGACCTCACCGATGAGGCGTCGACCCGCGCCGCGCTCGCAAGCACCACGCCCGCCACGCACCTGTTCTTCGCCACCTGGAGCCGCCAGCCGACCGAAGCCGAGAATTGCCGCGTCAACGGCGCCATGATCCGCCATGCGCTGGAGGCGACGGCGGCTGCCGGCCGGCTGCGCCACGGAGCATTGGTCACCGGCCTCAAGCACTACCTCGGCTCGTTCGACAGTTTCGCCAAGCACGCGCTGGACACGCCCTTCACCGAGGACCAGCCGCGCGTATCCGGCGAAAATTTCTACTACACCCAGGAAGATATTCTGTTCGCCGCCGCCAAGGCGCACGGCTTCACCTGGTCCGTCGCCCGCCCGCACACGGTCATCGGCTACGCGCCCGGCAACGCGATGAATCTCGGCACCTCCCTCGCCGTCTACGCCAGCCTGTGCAAGGAGACGGGACGCCCGTTCGTCTTCCCGGGCTCGCCGCAGCAATATGCCGGCCTCGTCGACGTGACCGACGCCCGCCTGCTGGCCGCCCATCTCCTGTGGGAAGCGACCGCGCCCGCCGCCGCCGACAAGGCGTTCAACGTCGTCAACGGCGATGTCTTCCGCTGGCGCAAGATGTGGCAGCGCATCGCCGGTTATTTCGGCCTCGCGGCGGCGCCCTATCCGGGATCTCCCGGCCCACTCGCCACGGCGCTGGCCGACGCCGGCCCCGACTGGGACCGCATCGTCGTCCGCCGCGGCCTCCGGGCGATCCCGCTGGAGCGCCTGGCGCCCTGGTGGCATGTCGACGCCGATCTCGGCCGCACCCAGGAAACCTGCGCCGACATGGGCCGCAGCCGCGACCTCGGCTTCCTCGACTACCGCGCGAGTTGGTCGTCCTTCGCCGACCTCTTCGACCGCCTGCGGCAGGAGCGCATCATTCCATAGCGGATGCAGCGCCGGCGCGATCGCTATCCGCCCGGACTGTGACCGACATCACGGACGCCCGCCGGCGCGCGGTCTAGATTGGCGCCCGAAACCGGCGCTCGCCTCGGCGTCGCCGGCCTTGCAGGGGGATCCGGGAACGCCATGATGCTGCCGCGGCCGCCCACGTCGGTGCGCTATTTGAACGACGCCGAATGGGAGATCGTGACACGCGTGTTCACGCCGGCGCAGCTTCCCTGGCGGATGCAGATTCTCGTGACCAACGGGACCGGGCCGAAGGATTCCAGTATGGCCATCCCCGCGGCGCTCCTGGCGACGATCGGGCTGGGCCTCGAGGCGATTCCCGCCGGCCTCGTCGGTTTCGTCGTCGGCGGACCCATCGGCGCCATGATCGGCGCATTTCTCGGCGCGTTGGCCGCTGCATTGGGCGGCTATGTCGCCAGCGCGGGTCCGCAAGGCTATTTCCTCCTGGTCGGGCCTGACGGCTACGCCGGGATGGAAAAGACGAAGGCGCTCTCGTGCTCGCTCGTTCACGAGACCGCGCATGTCTGGCAGGGCAAGGCGAGCTGGTTCGCCATGTCCTACGTCTACGCATCCGTCTACTGGCAGTTCAACGCGATCCTTATGGGAACCAATCCCTACGGGTACAATTTCACCAAGCCCTGGTCGAGCTTCAACGTGGAGCAGAAGGCCGAGATCGTCGCCAATTGGTTCAGCATGGGCGAGAGCACAGCCAGCACCGATCCCTTCTGGCCCTTCGTTCGGGACTACGTCCGCAAGGGCATCCCCTGAGGCTGGCATGGCGCTCGACGACGCCCAGGTCCTCGCTCCCGCCCGGTCTTGCAGATAGGTATCCGATGGCGCCGTTACGGTGATGGGGTGGACGGCGCCCACCCCATCGCCGGAATTGCTGTACGCTATCCTGCTCGATATCCTGGATCATCCGTCCTGGCCGTCCTGGCCGCCCTGTCCTGCCGCGGAAGCGCGGACCGATTCCGAACGCCGAGAATGGAGATTGAAATGACCGTCGCCGTAGTTCAAGGCTGCTAGGGGAAGATCATGGGTGGTTTTCTGGTGATGCCGGCCCTGGGATCCTGCATCTCGACATCGACGTTGCCCACGGGCGCCGCCGGGCCGATCGCGATCTCCAAACCCGTCGGTCAGGGCCCACTCGCGCGCAATCTGCCCGACGACGTCAAGACCATCCAAGAGGCGCTGAACCAGGTGACGGTGATCGGCAAGGCGGGAGGGCCGATGCCTTTCCTCGCCGTCGATGGCATCAAGGGGCCGAAGACGCAGGCCGCGATCCTCAATTTCCAGCGCGTTCAGGTGAAGGACATCAACGCCGACGGACTGGTCGAGCCCGGCCAGAAGACGATCCTGCGCCTGAACGAGGTCGTCGCGCCGGTCTCGAAATTCGATCTGAACGCGAAGCTCGCGACCAGCCTGCCCCTGGTACGGGCGGCGCTTGCCGCCGCGATCCAGAACATGACGGCGATCATCACCGGCGGACCCGGCACGCCGGGGCCGGCCGCGAGCGCCGAGGACCGGCTCAACCGGCACTTCAGTCTGAACACGCTCGACGCCTCGCGTCAGAGCGAGGGCCGCGTGAACCTGTTCGAGACCTATTCGGAGATGGCGCTCGTGGTGAACCAGCCCGATCTTTTCGGCATGTTCGGCGCGATCGACGCGTTCGACGTCGACCGGGGGAACGCCAAGATCGCGCTGACCACAGGCCAGGGCGTCTTCCAGCTGCCGCTGAAGAACGGCGTGGACAACCCGGCGCGGCACATCCGCCTCGGCCTGGGCTTCTTCGCCCCGAACGTGACGCCCGATTTCGCCGCCTTCATTCTCATTCACGAACTCTCGCATTTCACGGGCCGGCGCGACGGCGAGCCCATCGACGACAACGGGCGCGGCTGGTTCGACGACACGTTCATCAAGCCCCTGAGCGCCGCCAAGCGGCTTCTCAACGCCGATAGCTTTGCCTCCTTCGCCCATGAATGCCGCACGGGCAGCGCCGCCAAACCTGTCTTCGTGAAGACCGCGCCCGGCGGACTGGGCGGCGCGCGGTAATTTTTCGGGCGAGACGGGGACTACGCTGACAGTGCACTCAATTCGACGCACTGCTGCCACTCTACTTAGCCTTGCGCCTTCGGCGCAGGGCTGACAATTAAATACACTGCCACCGCAATTCGGGCGCTTTCGTCAGGCAACTCGCTCTTCGATGCGCCGTACCGATTTCGCAACCTTCAGCACCGTCTTGGGGTGACGGTCGATCACGTGGAGCAGGAGAAGCGATGCCTCGGTCGGGGCGCGCTGTCCCTGTTCCCACTTGCGATAGGTCGCCGGGGAGAGGCCGAAGGTGCGGGAAAACTCGGCCTGGCTAAGGCCGGTCTTCTTGCGCACGCGCTTGACGTCGACGGGGACGATGGTGGTGACCTTGACGACGCGGCCGGGCTCGCCGCGGATATCGGCGAGGGCGTCCTCGAGTCCGGCCTTGATCTTCTCGAATGCCTTCTTGCTCATCGTTGTCTCCTTGCGCGCATCTCGGCTTTCATCGCCGCCGTGAGCTTCCTGAGGGCGTTCCGTTCGGCGGCCGAAATATCGGAGCGCTCATTCTTCGCGAACACGGTCACGAGATAGATCGGGTTGTGTTCGTCGAAGAAGTAGTAGATCGCCCGTGCCCCGCCCCGCTTGCCCCGGCCGCTCGCGGCGATCCGCAGCTTGCGGACGCCGCCAGTGCCAGGGATCAGATCGCCACACTCGGGGTCACGGGCGATTGCATCCAGCGCGTCGTCGAGTTCATCGTCGCTCAACACCTCGGCGGCACGGTCGAATGCCGCGGTGTGGCGAAGCGTCTGCAAGACGTCCTTATAACCCATTGGGTTATCAGCGTCAAGAGCACTTATGCCCCAACGGGTTACATGCCCAAGACGCGTTGACCGCTCCCCATCACTGTAATTTATTGGGAAGCGTTTAAGTCAGGTGACACGAATTGTACGACTTGAACGTGCCGCTGGCCGACGCCACCCTCAATCGCCATCTGCGTGAGGTCAATGCCGGAAAACCCACTATCGCGGTAGGGACGCGCCTTACGGCACGCCCCCCGCACAGATCCGTACGTGCCCGATTAAGGCATACGGCTCCCACCTCGGATGGGTGACGGCGAAGCGAAC
>JBGPEQ010000144.1:0-8318 GCA_041482855.1 Dongiaceae bacterium
GCTCTGCGAGGCGCTGGGCATCCTGCACGCCCAGACCCATTCCCGTCCCAACGATCCCGGCGTGCCGCAGATCGATCCCGGCGGGGCGGTGGGGACCTATTTCGCGAATGACAGCCTGAAGCCAGCCGTCACTGCGACGTCCCTCTATGACGGCTACCTCTATATCGACTATGTCGACGGCGCCGGAAAATTTGTCGCGCACTTGCTTCCGAGCAGCTTCCGGACGGACAACGCCGTGCATGCGGGGACGCGGGTGGAAATAGGAACGTTGCCCGGCGAGGTGTACCGAATCCAGAAGCCCTTCGGCACCAGCCTGATCATTGCGATTTCATCGCCGGCACCGCTGTTCGAGCGGCCGCGGCTGAAGTTCGAAGAGGGCGAGGACGCCAAGACCTATCTTGCAGAACTGCGCCGCCAGCTGCAGCGTGTGACCGCCGACGGCAATCAGAACAGCTTGCTCGGCAGCTACAGCGTTTTGACCCTGCGCGAAAACTGAGCGCGTCTCGCCGCCGAGGCCGGGGGGCCGCACAGGTGTGCCGATCCTTGCATTGGCTGACGGGAAGCACTCTAATCGGCGCGTGCAGCGGTCGCCGATGTCACGATGTCGGCCGCCGGCACATGGATCGCAGACATGAGTGACGAACGCGGGACGAGCGACGACAGCACGCGGTTCGCCGCCGGCCGTGGCGCCGACGACGAAACCCGCTTCACCGGCGTCGGCTCGCCGCCGGCGACCGGCGGCAAGCCGGATGCGACCTTCCCGCCCGGCAGCCTGTTGGGCCACACCTACCGCATCGAGGCGTTCCTGGCGCGCGGCGGCATGGGCGAGGTCTACCGGGCCCGCCACGCCGAGCTTAACACCGAACACGCCATCAAGATCATCCTGCCGGAGCTAGCCAACAATCAGCGCATCGTCGACCTGTTCCGGCGCGAGGCTTCCGTGCTGCGCAACGTCCGCCACGACGCCGTCGTCGCCTATGACGGCGTGTTCCGCGACGAGAACGGCCGTCTTTATCTGGTGATGGAATTCGCCGACGGCCCGTCGCTGTCGAAGTTGATGGGCGAGCGGCCGCTCAACGCCGACGAGGTGCGGCAGCTGCGCGACCGGCTGGCCGACGGGCTCGCCGTCGCGCACGACAAGGGTGTCGTCCATCGCGACATCTCGCCCGACAACGTCATCCTGCCCGGTGGCGACCTCGGAAAAGCGAAGATCATCGATTTCGGCATCTCCAAGGCCGTCGACCCGGAGGTCAAGACCATCATCGGCGACGATTTCGCCGGCAAGTTCTCCTACGTCTCGCCCGAGCAGCTCGGCATGTTCGGCGGCCAGATCGATGGCCGCTCCGACATCTACAGCCTCGGGTTGGTGCTGGCGGCGGCCGCCCAGGGCGAGCCGCTCGACATGGGTCTGTCGCCGATCTCCGTGATCGAGGCGCGGCGGGCGGTGCCCGACCTCAGCCGGGTGCCGGCTGCGGTGCGGGCGGACCTGGCGGCGATGCTGCAGCCCGATCCAGCCAAGCGGCCGCAAACGATGCGGGAACTGATTCGTCCGCAGGAGCAGCGCGACGGCCGCCGTTCCACCCTGTCGGAGACGTCGCGCCAGTCGTCGGCGACAAAATCGGGCTCCGGTCGCAGCCGCGCGATCGTGGGCGCCCTCGCCGTTCTGGTCGTGACCGGCGGCGCCTTCGGCTATTGGTATTGGCAGGGCCGCGCCGGGCGCGAACACACGAGCGGGACGGCGCAACAGGCGGACAACGGCGTCCAGCAGAACGGCACCGACGCAGCCCTGAATACCGGCGCGGCGGACACATCATCGACTACGACTCAGGGGACGCAGCAGTCGACTACTTCTACGGCCGCAAATCAGACGCAGTCCTCCGTACCCGCGACCTCGGTAGAGAGCACGGGCGCGGGAGCAACAGGGACCCAGCAGCAGGCTGCTGCGACCAACACGACGTCGTCCTCCGCCGGCGCTACCGCGGCCGACGGCGGGCAGGCAGGCGCCTCGAATGCAACGACACCAACGTCAAGCGGAAACCAATCGGCGGCCGTGACGCAGAACGGAACCGTCGCGGCGGCGGCCGACAACGGGCAGTCGCAATCGCAGCAGGACAATGCGTCTACGGCGGTGGTGTCGACGGCGACCGGCCAAACGGCGGCGGGAACGACCACCGGCCAGCAGCAGGCGTCAAACGGCTCGCAATCGAACGCGATACCGGCCGCGAATGGCGAGCAGTCGTCATCGACAGTGACAACCGTCGGCACCGACGAGCAGTCGGTGACGAAGACAGCAACGGACGGGGCTACGACGCCGTCGACGACGGCGACACAAGCCGCGGGCGCCGTGACGTCAAACGACGCGACGCCGAACGCGACTACCGCAACGAGCTCTTCCGGCGGTGCCGCCGGGACGGCTGTCACGGATACTCAGACTGCCTTGCTGCCGCAGGTACCGGATGTCCCGAAGTTGCGCAGCGACGCGCAGAGAGCAGTTGGAAGCCTGGGGTGCGCTGGCGTTCTCGTCGATGTTTCCGCGCAGGGCGACATCGCGGCCTCCGGCTATGTCGGTAGCGACACCGATCGCGCCAAGGCAGTCGCCGCCCTGGCCGCTCTGCCGCAGGTCGGGCGCGTCGAGAACGCTATAGAAGTGAAGCCCTGGCCTCTGTGCGGAGTGTTGGACGTTTTGCGCCAGGACGTTGCCATCGACGTCGGCGGACAATCCGCTCTCCGAATCGATCCCGGCGGCCCGTACCATGAAGGAAAGGATTCGCTCAATCTTACGGTCACGCCGCTACGAGACGGCTATCTCTATGTCGACTACATCGATGCCGCCAACGAAGACCCCACGAAGCGCTATGCGATCCATCTGCTGCCGAGTCCCTTACGCGACCCAAACAACTACGTGAAGGCCGGCGAATCGGTGGTCATCGGCTTGCTGCCCAAAGAGAAGGAAATCTACATTTTCAATCAGCCCCTCGGCGCCAACATGGTCCTCGTCGTCTTGAGCCCGCAGCCACTGTTTCGGAAGGCGCGACCCCAAGAGGAAAAGAAAGTGGATGACTATGTGGCGGCCCTGCGCGCCGCCCTGGCAGCCGTCGCCCAGAGCGTCGGCCCCGAGAAGCTCTTTGTGGGGACATCGCAGTTGACGTTCGTCAAAAAATGACGCGCAGCCGTTCTCGCGACGCCGCGTGCGGCAACATGGCGCAGAGCCTATCGATCGAATGTGATGGCCGACACAGTCCGGCGGATAGCCTCGATGCTACGATTTCTAGGCGGCGCGCTGCGAAGCGGTAGCGCGGTTCTCCCGGATTGAACGCGCTTGCCCAGCCGCCGCCCGAACTGTGCTAGAATCGCGTTCGCCGGATCGGCGTTGGAACGGTATTGTTGGCAGGTGTCACAATGGTAAAAGAGTTAATGGGTCTTGCGCGCCGCGGCTTGAAGGTGGCGGCCGCCGTAGTCTTTTCGGCGCTCGTCGTCGCGCTCGTCGCGACCGCGCCGGTGCCGCCGGACGGCCAGCATTCGTCCGCCTGGGCGGCGGTCGAGAACGCCGACCAGTTCCTCATCGTCGATTGCCTGCTGCCGGGCAAGATCAAGCAGCTGGGCACCCAGGTGACGTTCGTCGGCCAGCGCCAGGCTGTCCGCACCTCGGCCTCCGACTGCGCGATCCGCGGCGGCGAGTACACTTCCTACGACCGCGCCGACTACGGCACCGCGCTCCAGGTCTGGATGCAACCGGCCCAGGGCGGCGACGCGAAGGCGCAGACCTACGTCGGCGAGATCTACGAGAAGCAGGGCGATTTCGCGAGCGCGGCTCAATGGTATGGGAAGGCGGCCGACCAGGGCTACGCGCCGGCGCAAATAGACCTCGGCAGCCTCTACGAGCAGGGCAAGGGCGTCCCCAAGGACCCGCAGCAGGCCCTCAACTGGTATCGCAAGGCCTCGGGCGTCCAGGATGTGGCGCTGCAAACGCAAGCGCCGGTCGTGGCGCCGACCCAGCAGACGAGCACATCGGAATCGAACGCCGAAACCCAGAAGCTGAAGGACGAGAATGCGGCTCTGAAGAAGAAGCTGGCGTCCCAGGGCAAGCAGGTGAAGAAGCTGCAGCAGCAGATCCAGACCCTGCAGGACCAACTCCAGCAGAAGCAGAGCAAGGCCGACGTCGAACGCCAGAATGTCGTGGTCGCCGACACCCAGATCAGCCAGCAGCAGACCGACCTCGAGGCCCAGCGCAAGAAGCTGGCGGCCGAGCAGGCCGACCTCGAGAAGAAGAAGGCCGCCGCCGATCAATCGAAGGCGGATGAATTGCAGAAGCTCGCCGACGAATTGAAGGCCCAGCAGAAGGCGCTCGCCGACCGCCAGGGCCAGCTCGACAACCAGAAGTCCGAGCTCGAAAAGAAGAAGACCGAGGTCGCCAAGCTCGATGCCGAGGTCGCGAGCCTCAAGGAGCAGGCCTCCAAGCAGCAGCAGAAGCTCGCGGACACCTCGGTCCAGGGGCCGGTCATCGAGATCCTCGATCCTGATGTCAAGGTCATGCGCGGCCTCGCGATCGCCGAAACCCAGCCCGAGACCCAGAAGCGGCCCGTCGTCGGCCGCGTCACGGCCGCCGGCGGCGTCCTGTCCCTGACGGTCAACGATCAGGCCCTGCAGGTCGACAAGAAGGGCCTCTTCCGCGCGGATATTCCGATCGCGGCGGATGGGACGAAGGTCACGGTCGTCGCCGTCGATCAGGTCGGCAAGCGCGCCACGTTCGAATTCATGCTCAAGCCGCAGGCGATGCGCAGCACAACCGGCACCGCGCTCGGCGCGGGGCCCGATGACGAGCCGCCATTGCCGGCCCTGAATCTCGATTTCGGCAAGTACTACGCGCTCGTGATCGGCAACAACAACTACGGCAAGCTGCCAAAGTTATCGACGCCGATTGCCGACGCCGAAGCGATCGCCTCCGTCCTGAAGGACAAATACGGCTTCAACGTCACGCTGCTGAAGGATGCCAACCGCTACGACATCCTGGAGGCCCTCAACCAGATGCGCGAGAAGCTGACCGAGCAGGACAACCTGCTTGTCTACTACGCCGGTCACGGCGAACTGGACAAGGTCAACCAGCGCGGCAACTGGCTGCCGATCGACGCCGAGCCGGGCAGCACGGCGAACTGGATCCCCAACGTGCAGGTGACGGACATCCTCAATCAGATGAGCGCGCGCCACGTGCTCCTCGTCGTCGACTCCTGCTTTTCAGGCACGCTGACGCGTTCGGCGCTGACGCGGCTCGAGGCCGGTAAGTCGCCGGAGGCCTGGGCCAATTGGGTGAAGCTGATGAACGGCAAGCGCTCGCGCACCGCGCTCACTTCGGGGGGGATAGCACCGGTCCTCGATGCCGGGGCGGGCGGGCATTCCATCTTCGCCAAGGCCCTGCTCGATGCGCTCGGCAAGAATTCCGGCGTGATCGAAGGTCAGCGGCTGCATCAGGAGCTGGCATCCAGCGTGGCCTATGCCGCCGGGTCGTTCAACGTCGATCAGGTGCCGGAATATGCGCCGATCAAGTCGGCCGGCCACGAAGCCGGCGACTTCTTCTTCGTCAAGCGCTGAAAGGCGCGCCGGCGCGGCCGGAGGCTAGTCGGCGGCGGCGGTGCTGGCGATCGGCTCGCCGCCGCGGGCGGCGCAGTCGGTGGCCGCGAGCGTCACCGCGCGCCGGGGCGTCACCATGGTGAGGTCGCCGAAGCTGCGGATCTGACCGGGCAGCAGGCAATTCGGCGCTACCGCTTCCGCCACATCGGCCGAGGCAGCGGCCGGCTGCAGCGCAACTTGGGCAGTGGGCACGGTGCGCATGTCGCGGTCGGCGCCGGCTGCGGGCACGATCATCATGCCCAGGCAGAAGGCGGCGAGCGCAATCGGGGTTGCCGCAATCTTCATGACAGGCTCTCCTCACCGCTAGATACCCGCCGCTGCGGCGGCCGGATGCAGCGGCGCCGGATCGGCATGTTCCTACCTGAAAAATCTAGCCAAGATCATCTAAACATCGATGAGTAAATGCGGTTAACCCCGGGCATTTAACCATGGGCATCAAACGCTTCGATCGGCGCACCTCTGGCCAATCCCGTGGCGGTCGGGCAGCGGCCTTGGCAATTCTGGCGTTCGCGCTGCTGGGAGGTTGCGCGACGCCGGCCGAGCGCTTTGCGGCGACCGCGGGCGCCATGGGATTCGAACGGCAGGTGGTCACCGGCGCCGGCTTTCGCCATGTGCTGTTCTGGAAGAACCGCAGCCGCGCCGGCGCGGTCCTGCACGTCTATATCGACGGCGACGGTACACCCGATATCGGCGGCTACCCGGCCGCCGATCCCACGTCGCGCAACCCGCTCATGCTCCGCCTTCTGGGACTCGACCCGGGACCGGCCGTGCTGCTCGGGCGTCCCTGCTACGACGGCCTGGCCGATGACGCCGGCTGTCGTCCCGCCCTATGGATGGACGAGCGTTATTCCGAGGCAGTGGTGGCGAGCATGGCCGCCGCGCTCCGGGAAGTCCTGGCAGAGGGCGCCTATCGGCGGGTCGCCTGGTTCGGGCACAGCGGCGGCGGCAGCCTGGCAGTGCTGCTGGCCGCGCGCGTGCCGGAGACGGCGGCAGTGGTCACGGCGGCCGCCAATCTCGACATCGACGCCTGGGCCGCGTCGCGCGGCGCTCGGCCGTTCGTCGGCTCGCTCAATCCGGCCCGCCAGCCGGCGCTACCCGCAGCGGTAGTCCAGCGTCACTACGCCGGTGGCCGCGATGAGGTCGTTCCACCGGACGTGACGCGCAAAGGCCTGGGCCCAGGCGTCCCGCTCACCGTGGTTCCCGAATACGATCATCGCTGCTGCTGGGAGAAGCTGTGGCCGAAACTGCTGGCCGATCTGGCTAAGCAGGGCCTGTGAGGGCGGGCTCGGCCGGCGCGCTCAGGCCACCAGCATCGAGCCGATCGCGACGGCGACCGCAACCCAGCAGGCCGCCCGCCGCCAGCGCTCGGTCGTCAGTTTCGTCCGCCGATGGGCCATCGCCGAGGCAAAGCGCTCCGACTCTTCGGACCGCCACTGAATTTCGCTGGACGCCAGCCGGGCGCCCCAGAGGGCGTCGGTAACGGTGCCACGCTCCTGCTCGCGCACCTGCCAGCGGTCCTCGGCCTCCCGCAGATCGCGGGCATGGCGCTCGGCCAGTTCGGCGGCGCGGGCTGTCCACAGCTCCTCGGCATCGGCCCACCACTGCTCGCGCGTGCGCGCGAACCGCGCCTCTTCTTCGGCCCGCCACTCGGCCCGCTCGGCCGCGAGCTGGCGAACCTGCCAGGCGGCGGCATCCTCGCCTGGGGGCAGCGCGGCCGACGCGTCGAGGGCGGGCTGAGGCGGCGCCGGGTCATTCTTGAAACGGCTGGGCTCGTCGCCGAGGATGGTCTGCATCCGCGTGCGGCTGAGCTGCACCGCGCGCTGCACCAGATCGGGCCACTCCTGCTGCTGCGGCCGTGCCTCGATCCGCTTCAGCGAGTTGAAGGGCACGGTGCTCGTGCCGCCGGCGACGTGCACGTGGAACTGGGCGGTCATCGAGGCGAAGTCGTAGCCGTCGGGATCGGGCGTGGCGATGCTCACGGTCAGCAGGAACTCGTCCTTGCCGTCTTCCGGCGGCATGATCGTCAGATTTTCCAGTTCGTCGGGCAGCAGCGACCAGGTGCCGTTGGTGTTGCTGCGGCCGGCAGACAGGCGGGTGCCGGCCGGCATTTCGCTGATCACCACATAGACGCCGTCGTAGTAGCCGAGGACGGCCAGCGCCGGGTGAAGGTCGAGGCGGATCGGCTGGCCACAATCGCTGGCCTCGACAGGAGACCGGCCGGCCTCCTGGTCGATCGTCGCATCGATGATGGCTGCGAGTAGGTTCATGAGATTTGCCGTTCTCCGCCGCTTTCGATCGCCCGCGCGTTAACCGAATTCTTTAGTACTGTGCCTCGACTACGCGGGGTAGTTAGCGAAAACTTTATTGAAATCGAGAATAGGGGTTCAGGTCTTAAAAATGTGCAAAGACCTATAGTTAACGGCGTCTTTTTGTCTTGGGCCGAAGTGGGGCGGGGCCGCCCAGGGCCATGACAGGCTTGGCTTTTCCTGACATCGCCTTCTGTTATGGTTGCCGGGGAGGACTTTAACGGACGCCGCGGCGGGCAGCCCGACGGAGGGGAACCATGCACCTGACGACACGGGAAAAGGATAAACTGCTGATCGCCATGGCCGCCGTTGTGGCCCGCCGGCGGCTCGAAAGGGGCGTGAAACTTAATCATCCGGAGGCGGTCGCGTTAATATCCGACTTCGTCC
>JBGPEQ010000145.1:0-8294 GCA_041482855.1 Dongiaceae bacterium
GGCTGCGGGGGCTCGGCTCAGCCGATTCGCGATCGGTTAATTCTCGTCCTTGAGCTGCGTTGCCGAATCGAGCGGGGTGATCGCGAGCGTCTTCTGCAGCGCGCCCAAGGTCGCTAGCAACCGAAAGTTGGCGAAGACCTCGGCGTACCTGGCGGTGATCAGATTGTCGTTCGCCAAGTACAGTTCGTTGTCGGAATCCAACAGGTCGAGCAGGCCGCGCTGGCCGATCTCGAACTGCTGCTTGTAGACGTCGCGCGTCTTGATGTCGGCCTGAACCTGGCGGCCCAGAATATCGACATTGCCGTGCGAAACCTCGATCGCATTCCATGAAACGCGCGCATCGTCCGAGACTTTGCGCTCGTTCGTGTGCATGGCGTCGATCGCTTCAGCCAACCGCCACTTGAATTCGCGGATGCGCGCCGTGTCGGCGCCGCCGCGATAGAGGTTGTAGCGGAGCACCACCAGGGCGGTGGCATCGTACTCGGTGGCGTGCCGACCATCGACGTTGTCGTTGACCCCAGCGTTCAGCTCAAGGCGGATATCCGGATACAGGCTGGCTTCCTGCTGCTTCACATCGGCTTCGGCCGTCTTCACGTCCTGCCGAGCAAAGGCAACGGTGGGGCTGCTTGCAACCGCCGCATTCACCGCCCCATCGACATCCGCCGGCAAGGCATCGGCCGGAATCGCCACCTCATCGAGCGTGTCCGGCGCCTGGCCGACGACCTTGATGAAATTCGATTCCGCGTCCTGCAGATTGCCCTGTGTCTCGATCAGCGAGGATTCGGCATTCGCCAGGCGCGCCTCGGCCTGGCGGACGTCGGCGATGTTGCCGCCGCCGGCCTTTGCCTTCTGCCCGACCTGCCCGAGCCGCGCGCGATGCACGCCGACATTGTCTTCCGCGAGCTTCACGCGCTCGCGGTGGCGCTGGATGTCGAGAAAGGCTTCGACAGCGTCGAGGCCCGTGAATTCGGAACTCTCCTCAACGCGGTAGGCCGCTGATTTGACGCGCGAGGTCTGGCGTTCGACCTCGCTCTCGGCGAAGAAGCCATCGAAGATAAGCTGGCTCAGCGTGAGCCCCGCTTCCTTGCGCCACAAGGTCCTGGAGTCGCCCTGCTTCTTGTCCGCATTCGTGGTCACGTTGTCCGACCATTGCGCGCCGCTCGCGACGCGCGCATCGACCTGAGGATAGTACAGGGCCCTGCCCTGCCTTAGCTCCTGATCGATCGCCCGCCGATCGTTCGATACCTGGCCGACGCTCGGGTTGGTGGAAATAGCCATGGAGACAGCTTCCTGCAGCGACATTGCACTTGTCGGCGCTACTGCTCCACTAACAATCATGGTGAGACCGGCTGCGGCTGACGCCAGCAGGATCCCCCGAAACTTCCGTTTCATGTTGCCCCCATTCACGCTGCGCAGCGTTAGTCCTAGAAACCGACTGCGTTAAAGCATTTTACCAGACCAACCGCAACTTGTCATGCTTTTGATACACTGTCGGATCAAATTGTGGCAAGCTATTGATATTTGTAACCTATGTCGGATCACTCCCAGCGAGCGCCATGGCGAGATCAGCGTTCCCGCAGGGCGGCGTCGCGGGCCTTGAGGATGGGCTTCATCAGGTAGGCCAGAACGGTCTTCTTGTCGGTCAGGATTTCGGCCGTCGCGGTGTAGCCGGGACCGATGGGCAGGGGCTTTGCCTCCGACCCCAGATAGTTCTTGTCGGTCCGCAAGCGAACCCGGAAATAGCGCTCCTTCTTGCCGGCATTCTGGTCCTCGATCGCATCGATACTGATGTATTCGACGGTCGCCTTCAGCCCGCCATAGATGCTGAAATCGTAGGTGTCGAATTTCACGGTCGCTTGCTGGCCGACATGGATGAACGCGATATCGGAAGTCTTGACCTGGGCCTCCACCAGGAGAGAGTCCTCGATCGGAACGATCTCCATGAGATCTTCGCCCGGCTTGATCACGCCGCCGATGGTGCGGATCTTGATCTCCTTGACGGTGCCGCGCACGGGCGAGCGGACTTCGGTGCGGCTCACCTTGTCCTTGTTCGTCTTGAGCTGCTGGACAACGCTGGCTTGTTCGAGACGCTGTTTGCTGAGTTCGGTCGCGGCCTCCGAGCGAAACGTCAATTCCTGTTCCCGGACCCGGTTCTCGGCCTCCTGTTGGGCCGACTTTGCCTGCGGCAACTGAAGCTGCGTGATCTCGAGCTCGGACTTCAGATCGTGGGTGTCGCGCTGCGCCTTCAGCTTGTCCACCTGCGATACCACGCCCTCCTCCATGGAGTTCATGATATTCAGCTGCTTCTGCGCCAGCCCCAGCGACTGCTTGAGATTGTCGATCTTATTCGAGAGCTGTTCGACCTCCTGCCCCTTCTGGGTCGCCTGGTCATGCAGGACCGCGACCTGGGATTCGAGCTGCTCGTGTCGAATGCGGGCATTCTTCCGTTCGTCGTCGGCGAATTCCGGCGCATCCCGCATCAATTCTTCGGGAAAGACGATATCGTCGGCCGATGTGCCGGCGATCTCCGCTGTCAGACGCGTGATGGTGGCCAGGGCGCTCAAGTAGCGGCTATGCAGGTCGTCGTAGTTCGACTGCGCGGTCGTGTTGTCGATGCGCAGCAGGACCTGGTCCTTTTCCACCAGGTCGCCCTCATGCACGAGGATGTCGGCCATGATGCCGCCTTCCAGGTTCTGGATCACCTGGACCGTGCTGGAGGGAATGACCTTGCCCTGCCCGCGCGTGACGATATCGAGCACCGCATTGTCGGCCCATACGAGAAACGCAATCAGCATGCCCGCGATCGTAATCAGCAAGAGGTGACCGAAGATCCAGAATCCCTTGCGGTCCGCATCCGCGGGATCGACCCAATAGTCCGGCTCCGCCGCCGTCGCCATCCGCGATCTCCGTTCCTATACCTTGGCCGCGGTGATGCGGCCCTTCATGAGGGCGTCGAGCACCGTGGCCTTCGGGCCATCCGCCACGACCTTGCCGCCGTCGACCACGATCAAGCGATCGACGAGCGACAGCATGGAATTGCGATGGGTGACCAGCAGCAGGGTCTTGCCGGCGAGAATCTCGCCCAACCGGGCCTTGAAGACATTCTCCGTGCTGTTGTCCATCGAGCTGGTCGGCTCGTCCATGACGAGAATCGGCGGGTCCATGAGGAGCGCGCGCGCGATCACGATGGCCTGCCGCTGTCCGCCCGACAGCATGCGGCCGCCCTCCCCCACCGGCAGGTCGAAGCCGTGCGGATGTCCCTTGATGAAGCTCTCCACGCCGGAGACCAATGCCGCCCGATGGATGGAGGCCTCGTCGACGTAGGGCGCTCCCAGGGTGATGTTGTCCTTGACCGAGCCGAAGAACAGCCCACCATCCTGCAGGACGCAGCCGATGTTGCGGCGCAGGTCGGCGGGATCGACCTGGCGGATGTCCGTTCCGTCGATGAGGACCGCGCCGTCTTCCGGTTCGTACAGGTTCATCACCAGCCGTTCCATCGTCGTCTTGCCGGAGCCGATGCGGCCGACGATGCCGACGCGCTCGCCCGGATTGATCTTGAAGGAGACGCCATCGAGCGCCAGGCCCTGCTGGCCCGGATACTTGAACTTGACGTTGCGGAACTCGATCGCCCCTTCGATGTTCGGGCGCCGCAAGAACACCTTCCCGACCGGACGTTCGGTCGGCAGGTTCATGAGGCGATTGAGCCCTTTGAGCGACGTCCAGGACTGATGGAAGCGCACGATCAGGCCGGAAATCTGGGCCAGGGGCGCCATGGCGCGGCTGCTCAGCATGGAGACCGCCACCATCGTGCCGGTCGTCATCAAGCCGTCGGCCGTGCGATAGACGCCCCAGCAGATGGCCGCCACCGTCACCATATTGGAAGCCAGCAACGTGAAGTTGACGGAGATCGTCGACCAGAAGCGCGAGGCCATCGAGGACACGGCCGACGCCGCGACATAGCCGTTCCAATCGCGCTGGCGGCGGCCTTCGGCCGACGCAACTTTGATCGCGTCGAGGCCGTTGATCGTTTCGACCAGCGCCGCGTGCTTCTGAGCGCCTTCGCGATAGCTGCGTTCCACCGCGCGCCGCATCGGCATCTGCACGAATATGCTGACGAGAATCACGATCGGAATGATCGTCGCGGGCACGAGCACGATCGGCCCGCCGATAATGTAGATGACCACCAGGAAGAACAGCAGGAACGGCATATCGACGACCGCCGCCATCGACGCCGAGGTGAAGAAATCGCGCAGCGTCTCGAACTCGCGGACGTTGCTGGCGAAGGCGCCGGCGGAGGTCGGTCCGGCCGCCATCTTGATGGACAAGATTTGCTCGAAGATGCGGGCCGAGATCTTCTTGTCCAGCTCCTTGCCGGCGCGATCGAGGAAGTAGCCGCGCAAGGTGCGCAACACGAAGTCGAACCCGAAAGCCATGCTGACGCCAATAGCAAGCACCTCCAGGGTGTCGAAGGCCTGGTTCGGGACCACGCGGTCATAGACGATCATCGTGAAGATCGGGCTGGCGATCGCGAATGTGTTGAGAAGGAGCGCCGCGACGATGACTTCCAGGTAGATCGGCGCGAACGAGAACACGCTGCCCCAGAACCAGGACCGCGGCGGCGGGGTCGCCAGATCGGACGAGCGGACGTCCATGCGGATCTTCGGCCGCACGGCGATCATCGTGCCGGTGTAGCGGTCGGCGAGATCCTGCAAGGAGACGTGATTCGTGCCGTCCAGGTTCTCCGGAGTGGCGATCTCCGCGAGCTTGCTGTCGACGCGCCGCAGGAAGATGCAGGCCTGTCCGTCTTTCAGCATGAGAACGCAGGGCAGCGACAGCGCCGAGATGGCATTGAACTTGCGTCGCGCCATGCTGGCGGAAAGGCCGATGCGATCGGCGGCGTGGACGAAAAGCTCGGGCGTGATCCCACTCGGCGGGATCGGCAGGCCAGCCGACAGGGCCGTCGGCGACTTCGGCACGCCGTAGATGCGCGACATGATGACGAGGCAGAGCAACAGCGGATCGTCCCGCTCGACCGGTCGTTCGTAGACGGCCGGCGGCTGGGGGACCACCGTAATCTTCTCTAAAGCAGCTTCCATGAATTATGCCCGTTCGAGGTCGCGGCGATCATGCTTAACAATTCTTAGAAATCCATTAATGTTCGCCGGTTTCGGGCCCAATTGGAAGCAGGACGGATGTGACGGTTATCACGTTTGACCGCCTTTGTCATTGTTTCCACACGCAAAAACGCAGCGCAGCGCGACCCAAGGACGCGGCCGCCATCGATGCACCTGCGAAGCCTATTGATAAATGGTTGCGCCAGCCGGCGCCAGTGATATCCGGCGCCGCCGTGCGCCAGAGGGTGCCGGGGATGGCCTAGAGTTGGGCCGGGGCGATGGTGAGGTCGATGTCAGACGAGTAGTAGAGCCTGGTGCCGCCTTCGAACGTATAGTACGCCCACCCCGCCACATCGATGCCCTCGGCGGTCACATGGCTGTCGGCGACGCCGGAGTCGCAGACCGGGCGATCGGTAACGATGCTGAGCTGGGGGTGGTCGCCATGGCTGACGATGACGATCTCGCCGTTGGTGTCCGGCAGCAGATCCTCGAAGGACAGCGTGATCGGAATACTCGGGACGGTCAGCATGGCGTTAGGGACCCTCTGTCAATTCTCGCCCGCAACGGATCCCGCCCGACCGCAACCGCCCACGACATGGTTAACTTTTATTGTTAGGAAAGCATTGAAAACATAGGCCTGATTTCCGCCGAGCGCAATGCCTTGCGCGGGCGCCGGCGATCACTCCTGGATGATCAGGAAATAGCCGAAATCCTGGGGCCGATCGGCATCGATCATTGCCGGGCAGAGGTTGGCGCGGGCCATCACCAGGCGGCCGGGCCGAAGGTGCAAAACCCGGGCGGGAAACAGCCTGCGGGCGCCGTCGCGAAACTGCCGGACGATCTCCTCGATCGGCGGTACCGATTTGATCTGGAGATAATGGTCGACGATCTTGCCGGCGAGCGCCGCCGCCGGCGTCGACATCCATTTCTGTGCGGGCTCGTTGGTCTCCAGGATGAGCTGGTCGTTGCCGATGAGAAAGCAGGGAGTCGGGCAGGCCTGGGCGAGCAGCGCGGCGGGAACGCCGCGGCTCGTCAGCGTCAACGTCTTGATCTCGGCGTCGCGCTGCGACAGGCGCCGGCGCAGTTCCCCTAAGCAGTAGTTCCGCAGGGCATTCGTGAGGCCGGCGTCGTCGCCGGCTTCCTGGGCGACGCGGGCGACGAGTTCGTTGAGCCGCAGACCGCCGTCTTCGGCCAGTTCCTCGAGGGTCTCCCAAACGATCTCATCGAGCTTGAGGGAATACCGGCGGCCGGCGTGCTGGAGAATGCGATGAGCCATATGCGATGCTTAGGACGCCTCGCCGCGCGCAAGTCAAGCCCGGGCGTCGTCGGCCTTGAGCACGCCGCGCTCGATCTGATCGCGCTCGATCGATTCGAAGAGCGCGCGGAAGTTGCCTTCCCCGAAGCCCTCGTCGCCCTTGCGCTGGATGATCTCGAAGAAGATCGGGCCGATCACGGTCTTGGTGAAGATCTGCAGCAGGAGACCGCCGCCGGGGCTGCCATCGATCAAGAGCCGATTCCGCTGCAGGCGCTCGAGCGCTTCGCCATGGCCGGGGAGGCGGGCGGCGACCATCTGGTAGTAGGTATCCGGCACGTCCATGAACTCGACGTTGCGCGCCCGCAACGCCTCGACAGTGGCGTAGATATCGGCGGTTCCCAGCGCGATATGCTGGATGCCCTCGCCGCGTTAGGCGCGAAGATATTCCTCGATCTGCGACTTGTCGTCGGCCGATTCGTTGATGGGGATGCGGATCTTGCCGCAGGGGCTGGTCATCGCCCGGCTCTTCAGGCCGGTCAGCTTGCCCTCGATGTCGAAGTAGCGGATCTCCCGGAAGTTGAAGAGCCGCTCGTAGAAGTCCGCCCACGGGTCCATGCGGCCGCGATGGACGTTGTGGGTGAGGTGGTCGACATAGGTCAGGCCGGCGCCGTGCGGATTGGCCTCGACGCCCGGCACGGACAGGAAGTCGACGTCGTAGATGCTGCGCTCGCCATAGCGATCGACCAGGAAGATCAGGCTGTGGCCGATCCCCTCGATGGCGGGGATGTTGAGTTCCATCGGACCGATCTTGCCCTGCACCGGCCGGGCGCCGAGCGACTGCGCCCGCTTCAGGGCGGCGCCGGCATCCCCGACGCGAAACGCCATGGCGCAGACCGACGGTCCGTGGACGCGGGCGAAGGCCTGGGCGAAGCTGTCGGGCTCGGCGTTGACGATGAAGTTGATCTCGCCCTGGCGATAGAGCGTCACGTCCTTCGAGCGGTGGCGCGCGACCGCCGAAAAGCCGAGCGTCTCGAACAGGGTCTTGAGCTGGCCGACATCGGGCGCCGTGTATTCGACGAACTCGAACCCGTCGGTGGCCATGGGATTGACGGCGTCGGACGCGGCTGGCTGTGGAGCGCTGTGCGGCATTGCGACCTCCTGTCGGCGGAGCCGGCTCCCCTGTCCTAGACGGCGCGGACGGCTTCGGCCTGCAGCGCCTGGCGGCGGAGCGCGCGGCCGGGGCGGGCGCCGGTCGCGGCGCCGTCGCGCCAGACGATGCGGCCGTTGACGATGACCGTGTCGATGCCGGCCGCTGGCGTCATCGGCGCCTCGAAGGTGGCGCGGTCGATCACCGTCGCGGGATCGAAGATCGCGATATCGGCATAGGCGCCGATCGCCAGGCTCCCGCGGTTGGTCAAGCGGAACTGCTGCGCCGGGAGGCCGGTCATGCGCCGCACGGCTTCCTCGATCGGGAACAGCTTCTCCTCCCGGCAGTAGTGGCCGAGCACGCGCGGGAAGGTGCCCCACAGCCGCGGGTGCGGATGGGTGTCGTGCGGCAGGCCGTCGGAGCCGATCATGGTGTGCGGGTAGGACAGGATGCGGCGGACGTCGCCCTCGTCCATGGTGAAGTAGACGGCCCCGGCCGGCTGCAGGCGCTCGACCGCGGTCAGCAGGGGCACGCCCCAGTCCTTCGCGATATCCACGAGGTCGCGGCGGATCTGCTCCGGCGCGCCCTTCGACCAGGTCACGAAGACGCGGTCGGCGGTCGCGATCCATTTGGGTTCGAGCACCGTGGAGGCGGCGATATAGGGATAGGCGTCGAGCCCGATCGGCTGCGTCGCCATGGCGCGATCGATCTTCTTCAGGGTGTCGCGCGAGCGGCCGAAGTTGGCGCGCCCGGCGGTCTTGTGGTGGGAGATGACGAC
>JBGPEQ010000146.1:0-8279 GCA_041482855.1 Dongiaceae bacterium
CGCGACGCCCGACCTGCTGCAATGGGCGCCCGGCCTGCCGAAGACGCGTTCGGGAAAGATCATGCGCCGCATCCTCCGGAAGATCGCCGAGAACGACTACGGCAGTCTCGGCGACACCTCGACCCTGGCCGACCCCACGGTGGTCAATGACCTCATCGAGAACCGGATGAATCGGGCGTAGGAATTACGCGCGAATTCAGTTCACTGACCGGCGAACGCGGCCGGCGGTAGATATAGACTGGCGTACGTCGCCATGACGACGGCTTCCGGTCCCCAGGGAGTCTTCGACCGCGCAAAAATAGTTGTCGGATAGTCCGGACCGCGCGAACGGGCAAGGATCGATGTCGAAAAGTCATAGTCCCATGTGCCTACGTGGCCGATGAGACGCTCCTTGGACGGATAGACCTCGACCAAGCTGACCTCGAGATCGCCGAAGGTCTGCTTCTTCCAGACGAAGCAGGCGACGGGGTCGCTGGAAAACTCGTAGGTCTGCGGCAGTCGGTTGAAGTGAGGGCGGAAACCGACATGCCCGTCTTCCTTCGCGATCCGGCATTCCATCTTGAACCTCAGATCCGGCGTGCCCGTGAGTTCGACCCGATAGCCGATCGGTTTCTCAAGTACTCCTGCTGCCGTGGATTGTGCTCCTTGGCCGCCGACCACCTGGTTGGCGCGGACCCAGAGCTCGTGCCCCTCGTCCGGCAGTCGATTGCTCTCGACCCTGAGCCAGCCGCCGCGCTCTTCGACGACCGTCAGCGGGAACCCGCCATTCACCTTCCACTCGGTCGGCGCAGTGCGCGTCGGCGCCAGCGTGAGGGGCGTGCCGTTGCTCTTGACTGAGACTTCGTCGGCCACGGCGGCGCGCGGCTGCAACAGCAGCGCGAGTCCCAGGGCAGCCGAGGCCAAGGCCGCGGCCAGGTTCTTTCCAATCATCATCGCGTTACCTCCGGCTCCGATGCCCGGGAATTCCCGCGCATTCGCAGCGCCGTTGTCTGTTGTTCTTGCCGACAGGATAAGCCCGCGCGACCACGCGCGCCAAACGCGATCTATGGTTAACGCCGCTTTCTTCTTTCGGCCGGCGGAGACCGTCAGGGCGGCGGCACCGGCGACTGCTGGAATGGCGGCACGGGATTGCCGAGCGCCGACGTCGGATTGCCCAGTGGCAGGACGGGATTGCCGGGCGGGAATGGCATGCCCGGCATACGCTTAAAGAACACGAACCTCGTCGGCAGCCGCGTTCCGGAGGGACCGCCCCATGACCCGGCGGTGCGGACGCGGACGGCGCCGTGCGGCGTGTAGGTCGTGGCGGTGGCGATCGTTCGGCCGTCGCCCGTGCGCAGCGCGACATCGATCGTCCCGCTATCGCCAAGCTTGCTCACGGTGCAGTCGGCGCCTGGGCCGCTGACGTCCAACTCCACGGGAGTCTCATTGATCACGTCGATGAAGTCGTCCTTGCCGGACTGGACGATCCGGCATCGGGCATGAACGCGGATTTGCTGCGTGCCCACGACCTCCAGAAACAGGGCCTCCCCCGGCGGCGCACCGGACGGTCCTTCCTGGGAATAGGCGATGTCGACCGTACCCGGCAGATGACGGCCGACCCGCGCCGCCGGCACCCAGACAGCGCCGCTGCCCGCCTTCAGACGCGAACTGGAAACCTTGAGCCAATCGCCCTCTTGGCCGACCACCGTGAGAGGAAAGCCGGTGTCGACCCACAGCAGGATCTTGCCCCCGACACCCGGCTTGCTGACGAGCGGCGTGCCGTCCTGCAGCACGAAGACGTCGGCGGCCGCGCGCGCCGGACCCATGGCCAGGATCCCGACGATCGCGACTATCGACAGAACGACGATTCGCAGAGGCCGCCGGCTGCGCTCAGAAATCGATGCAGCGGCCGTTCTTCTCCCAGTCGCCATAGCGGGTCGGCTCCGGCCCCGCCGGACCGCCGACCTCCTTCGGACGCGTCGGCTTGTCGCCAAGCAGCGGCGCCGAGGGTTTCGGTGCGGTGGATTGCGGGGCTTCTTTCTTTGAGTGCAACATGGAGTAAACATAGGATTGCCGCGCTCATTCCGCCAGCCTTGATCTGCCTGCCATGGCCCCCAACCTAAGGGATTGGAATCACTACCAACGGAGTTTGCTG
Organism: Dongiaceae bacterium; assembly: GCA_041482855.1. Taxonomy (GTDB): domain Bacteria; phylum Pseudomonadota; class Alphaproteobacteria; order Dongiales; family Dongiaceae; genus JBGPEQ01. The sequence goes on from JBGPEQ010000146.1 coordinate 2,135, forward strand.
AATGAACTATGCCCGCACCGCCCTACTGATGGCCGCGATGACGGGTCTGTTCCTCGCCGTGGGCTATCTGATCGGCGGTCAGGGCGGCATGACGATCGCGTTCGTGATCGCGCTCGCCATGAACGTTTTCGCTTACTGGAATTCCGACAGGCTGGTGCTGCGCATGCACGGCGCCCAGGCGGTCGATGCCGCCGACGCCCCGCAGCTCTACGCCATCGTCGCGCAGCTGGCCGAGCGCGCTCGGCTCCCGATGCCGCGCGTCTACCTCATGCACAACGACCAGCCCAACGCCTTCGCCACCGGTCGCGACCCGCAACATGCGGCGGTGGCGGTGACGACCGGCCTGCTTCAGCGCCTGGACGAGCGGGAGATCGCGGGAGTCCTCGCCCATGAGCTGGCCCATGTCAGGAACCGCGACACGCTGACCATGACGATCACGGCGACCCTCGCCGGCGCCATCGGCATGCTCGGCAACTTCGCTTTCCTTTTCATCGGCAGTCGCGACCAGCGCGACCATCCGCTCGGAGCAATCGGCGCGCTGCTCGCCATGATCGTGGCGCCAATTGCGGCCATGCTCGTGCAGTTCGCCATCAGCCGCTCGCGCGAGTACGAGGCCGACCGGGTGGGTTCCGCGATCTGCGGCGAACCGCTGGCGCTCGCTTCCGCCCTGGCCAAGATCCACAACGTGGCGCTCCGCATCGACAATCCCGTCGCCGAGGCCAATCCGGCGAGCGCGCACCTCTTCATCATCAATCCGCTGCACGGGCGGGCCGTCGATGGGTTGTTCTCGACCCATCCGAGCACCGAGAACCGCATCCGCCGATTGCAGGAATTGGCGCGAACGATGGGGGGCACATCGGATCGCGGTCGCCGCGGGCCGTGGGGATAGCCACTCCTTCAGGCTCACCGCAGGCCGCGTCGCCTTCCACTTCGGCACGCGCCCTCGCCTTCGACACCCTCAGGGCCGTGCTCGAGCAGAAGCGCCCGCTCGACGAGGTGCTGGACGACAATCCAGATCGCGACCGCCTGGCCCCGCGCGACCGCGCCTTCGCACGCATGCTCGTGGCAACGACGCTGCGCCGTCTCGGCCAGATCGACCGCGTCATCGACGGCTGCCTCGACAAGCCGCTGCCGCGCCGGGCTGGAGCGGTCCGGCAGCTGTTGCGGCTCGGCATCTGCCAGCTGCTGTTCCTGGGAACGCCACCCCATGCGGCGGTCGACACGACGGTCGAACTGATCGCGGCGCGCGGCGGCGAGGCCGGCTTCAAAGGATTGCTCAATGCGATCCTCCGCCGCGTCGACCGCGAGCGCGCCGCTTGGCTGGAACAGGCGGCCGCTCCGTCGCTGAATACGCCGGCCTGGCTGTGGGAGTCCTGGGTGGCGGCCTACGGCGTCGAGCGCGCGGACGAGATCGCCGCCGCACATCTGCGAGAGCCGCCGCTCGATCTCACGCCGAAGAGCGACACCGCGGTGTGGCGCGACCGCTTGGGCGCGATGCTGCTGCCGACCGGGAGCTTGCGACTGCCGCTCGATGGCCTGGTCGAATCGCTGCCGGGATTCGCCGAGGGCGCCTGGTGGGTGCAGGACGCGGCGGCCGCACTGCCGGCGCGGCTGCTGGGCGACGTCGCGGGCAAGCGGGTCATCGACCTTTGCGCCGCGCCCGGCGGCAAGACCGCCCAGCTGGCCGCCGCCGGCGCCGACGTCGTCGCCGTCGATCGCTCAGCCCCGCGGCTGGAGCGGCTGCACCGCAACCTGACGCGGCTCGGCCTGAACGCGGCGACCGTCGTTGCCGACGCCGCGCGATGGCAGCCCGACCGGCCCGCGGACGCCGTCCTACTGGACGCGCCCTGTTCGGCCACGGGCACGATTCGCCGCCACCCCGATGTGCCCTGGCTCAAGCGGCCGGAGGACGTTGCCAAGCTCGTCGCGCTGCAGGCCCGGCTGCTGCAGGCGGCAATCGCGATGGTCAGGCCGGGCGGCCTGATCGTCTTCTGCACCTGCTCCCTGCAACCCGAAGAGGGGCGGGCGCACATCGATGCACTCTTGCGCACGGCCGCGCCGGTGGAACGCCTGCCGATACAGCCAGCCGAAATCGGCGGTCTTGATTCGCTGATCGACTCCAACGGCGATCTGCGCACGCTGCCTTGCCATCTGAGCGAGCAAGGCGGTATCGACGGATTCTTCGCCGCCCGCCTGCGCCGACGCTGAACTCGCGGCCTGCGCTTGCGGCTGTTCTGCGTACCTGTTAGTTAACCGGCCATGCGCCAGCGCACGCGAATCGCTCCGTCCATATTGTCGGCGGACTTCTCGCGCCTGGGCGACGAGGTGAAGGCGATCACGGCGGCCGGCGCCGACTACATCCACATCGACGTGATGGATGGCCACTTCGTGCCTAATCTCACGATCGGGCCGGCAGTGGTGGAGGCGCTGCGGCCGCACAGCGCGCTACCCTTCGACGTGCATCTGATGATCTCACCGGTCGATCCATACGTACCCGCCTTCGCCAAGGCGGGCGCGGACATCATCACCGTGCATCCGGAAGCCGGACCCCATCTCCACCGCACGGTCCAGCTGATCAAGTCGCTGGGCAAGAAGGCGGGCGTCTCGCTCAATCCGGCCACGCCGACGAATGCGCTTGACGGCGTGATCGAGGATATCGATCTGATCCTGGTGATGACGGTCAATCCCGGATTTGGCGGGCAGAAGTTCATCGCCGGGCAACTCGACAAGATCCGCGCGCTGCGCCAGCGCATCGACGCGCTCACGGCCGGCAACGGCCGCACCATCGACCTCGAAGTCGACGGCGGCATCAACGAAGAGACGGCGCGGCAGGCGGTCGGGGCCGGCGCCGACGTGCTGGTGGCGGGCACGGCCAGCTTTGCCGGCGGGGCCGCCGCCTATGCCGGCAACATCCGGCGGTTGCGGCAGGCCGACGCATGAGCGCCATGGCCGAATCGGCCGCCGGGCCGACACGCCGCCGCGTGCGGGAGCCGATCGCGCCCAGCTTGCGTGCGCGTCTGCGCCTGCCCGCGCGCATGCTGTGGGGGCAGGCCTGGTACGACCTGCGCAAGCTGCTCTATGCGAGCCGGTTCTACCGACTGTTGCTGCCGACCCGAATCGGCAGTGGGCCGGTGCCTGTGCCTGCAGCCGACAGCTGGCCCGGCGACGCGACGCGGGGAGCCGCCATCGGCCAGGGCATCTTCGCCCTCGGCGGCCAGACCATCCGCGATCCGGCGCCGCTGTGGGCGCCGGTGGGCGCCAGCCCGTCCTGGCTCGAGGAGCTGCACGGCTTCGAATGGCTGCGCGATCTGCGGGCGGCGAGCGGCGATAGCGGCCGGCGCGCCGGGCGCGAACTCGTCGGACGCTGGATCGAGGACTGCCGCGACTGGGACTCACTGGCCTGGCAGCCCGATTTGATCGGGCGGCGGCTGATGGCGTGGCTTTCCCATTGCGAGTTCCTGGCGGTGGGCAGCGATGCGCTGTTCCGCGGCCGCTTCATGCTGAGCATTGCACGGCAGGCCAGCCATCTGTCGCGCGTGTTGCCCGCGGGACTCGGCGGCAGCAGGCTGCTCGTCGCCATCGGCGGATTGATCAGTGCCGGCTTGGCGCTGCCGCGCGGCAGCAGCATCGTCCTGCGCGGCGGTCGTCTGCTCGAACGCGAGCTCCAGCGGCAGTTCCTGGCGGATGGCGGGCACCGGGAACGGAGTCCCTCCGTACAGTTTGCCATGCTGCGGCTGCTGGCTGGCGTGCGGGCGGCGCTGGCAGGCGCCGAGCGGCCGCTGCCGGCAGGTCTCGACGAGGCTATCGGGGGCATGGCCCAGATGCTGCGGCTGTTTCAGCATGGCGATGGCGGCCTCGCGCTGTTCAACGACAGCAATGCGGAAGAGGACTGGCTGGTCGATATGGCGCTGGCCCGCGCCATCCCGGCCTATGCCGGGATCAAGGCCCTGGCGCTGAAGGAGGCGCCGGACAGCGGCTTCGAACGGCTGCTGGCCAATCGTACGCTCGTGCTCGTGGATAGCGGAGCGCCGGCGCCCGCCGGCCATGACGGCCATGCCCATGCCGGCACGCTATCGTTCGAGATGAGCGTCGGGCGCGAGCGGCTGATCGTCAACTGCGGCGCGCATCACGGCCGCGGCGATTGGTGGCAGGCCCAGCGCAGCACGGCCGCCCATTCGACATTGGTGGTCGACGACACCAACTCCAGCGTATTCTCGCCCGGCGACGGCCTGGTGCGCGGTCCGCGCACGGTGACCTGCCGGCGCGACGAGGCCGAGGGCAACGCTTGGCTGGATATGAGCCATGACGGCTATCTGCCGACCTTCGACCTGATCCATCGGCGGCGGCTGTTTCTCTCCGCCGGCGGCGACGATCTGCGCGGCGAGGACCGCCTGAGCGGCGGCGGCAAGCGCCCGTTCGCCATCCGCTTCCATCTGCATCCGGACGTGACGGCCTCGCTGGCGCAGAATGGGCAGGCGGCGCTGCTGCGCCTGCCGAGCGGCGCCGGCTGGCGCCTACGGGCCACCGGCGCGCCGGTCAGCCTGAGTGACGGCGTCTACCTCGGCCGCCGCGACGAGATCCGTAGGACGTTGCAGGTGGTCGTCAGCGGCGAGAAGGGCGACGGCGAGGCGGTCGTCAAATGGGCAATCGCGCGCGAGACCAAGCCGGGCAAGCCCCGCTAAGGCTGCCAGCGCCGCAGGCCCTCGGGCAGCGCGACGTCGCGCCACATGCCCTTGATGTCGGCGACCAGACCGCCGGGCTTCACGACGCCGGCGAAGGTGAACTCGCGATAGGCGGCGTGCGGGACGGCGCCGACCAAGCAGTCATAGGCGGCGCCATTGGGCAGCGCCGGCAGCAGCGACAGGCCGTAGCTCGACTTTGCCTCCGCCGCATCGGCGTGGGGATCGTGCACGTCGACGGCGTGGCCGCGCGTCTGCAGGCCGTGGATGAGATCGACGACCTTGGAGTTGCGGAGGTCGGGCAGGTTCTCCTTGAAGGTGAGGCCGAGAACCAGCGTTCGCGGGCGGGACAGGCCGCAGTGTTCGGCGATGCGGGCGGCGAAGTGGTCGCCCATGCCGTCGTTGATGCGGCGGCCCGCCAGGATGATCTCGGGCTCGTGGCCGACGGCCTGGGCGCAGGCGGCGAGGTAGTAGGGATCGATGCCGATGCAGTGGCCGCCGACCAGGCCGGGCTTGAAGTCCAGGAAGTTCCATTTCGTGCGCGCGGCCTCCAGCACGTCGTAGATGGAGAGGCCGAGGCGGCCGAAGATCATGGTGACCTCGTTGATGAAGGCGATGTTGAGGTCGCGCTGGGCGTTCTCGATCACCTTGGCGGCCTCGGCGGTGCGGATGTCAGGGGCGATGTGGATGCCGCCGGTGGTGACGCGCGCGTAGAGGGCGGCGAGGCGCTGCGCCACCTCGGGCGTCTGGCCGGCGACGACCTTGGCGATGCGGTCGACGGTGTGGGTGCGGTCGCCGGGGTTGATGCGTTCGGGGGAGTAGCCGAGGAGGAAGTCGCGGCCGCCGGCCGCCGCGATGGCGGGGCCGCAGATGTCCTCGGTGACGCCGGGGTAGACGGTGCTCTCGAACACGATGATGGGGGGCGCGCCGGCGGCACGGAGGGCGAGGACCGTGCCGAGGGTGCGGCAGGCGCCTTGCAGGGGGGCGAGGTCGGGCTGGTTGGCGGCATCGACCGGGGTGGGCACCGTGACGATGTAGGCGTCGAGGGCGTCTAGGGCCTGGGCGTCGGTGGTGGCGGAGAGGGGGCCGGCGAGGGCGGCCTTCAGCTGGTCGGGGGTGACCTCGCGGGTGCGGTCGTGGTGGGCGGTGAGCTCGGCGATGCGGGTGGGGCTGATGTCGAAGCCGACGACCTGGCGCAGGCCGCCGCGGGCCAGGGCAATGGCCAGGGGGAGGCCGACATAGCCGAGGCCGATGATGCCGACGGTCTCGATGGCTGGTGGCTGGGCGGGCATGGCGGGGGCTCCGGCGGGTAGGGCTGCCGTCACTTGGGGTGGCGGAGGGTGGGCTGTCAACTATGCGATTCTGCAAAACAACCCCATGCATTAAAAAATCACCCTGATTTATCAATGAGATGACCTTGCGCACTTTTGGCACGTCAGAGGGGCCTGAGAGACAGGATTCGAGGC
>JBGPEQ010000147.1:0-8273 GCA_041482855.1 Dongiaceae bacterium
AGACGCAGTTCGATTTCACACCGCAGTCGCCGCAGCCCTCGCAGACCAGCTCGTTGATGATGACGCGCTTCTCGGGATCCGGAAACGTGCCGCGCTTTCGGCGGCGGCGCTTTTCGGCGGCGCAGGTCTGGTCGTAGATCAGCACGGTGCAGCCGGGGATTTCCGACAGCACCTTCTGCACTGTTTGCAAGTCATCGCGGTGGTGGAAGGTGATGCCGTCCGGCCATTTGGTGCCGGGCGGATATTTCTTCGGCTCATCGCTCACGATGACGACGCGCCGCGCGCCTTCCGCCGCCACCTGCGCCGCGATTTTCGGCACGGAGAGATTGCCGTCGTTGGTCTGCCCGCCGGTCATAGCGACGGCGTCGTTGTAGAGGATCTTGTAGGTGATGTTGACGTTGGCGGCGACGCAGGCGCGGATCGCCAGCAAGCCCGAGTGGTAGTAGGTGCCGTCGCCGAGGTTCTGAAAGACGTGTTTCGTCTTGCTGAACGGCGCCTGGCCGATCCAGGTGGCGCCCTCGCCGCCCATCTGGGTGAAGGTGTCGGTGTTGCGGTCCATCCACTGGACCATGTAGTGGCAGCCGATGCCGGCGAGTGCGCGGCTGCCCTCGGGCACCTTGGTCGAGCTGTTGTGCGGGCAGCCCGAGCAGAAATAGGGAATGCGCTGGATCGGCGGCTTGTGGCCGGTGAGCGCCTTCTCCTTGGCGTCGAGAAAGGCGAGCCGCTGCGCAATCCGCTCGCTCGTGTGGAAGCGCGCGATGCGCTTGGCGATGACGCGGGCGATGCGGGCCGGCGTCAGCTCGTCGGCCGACGGCAGTATCCATTCCCGGTTCTCGTCGAACTTCCCGATCACCTTCGGCCGCACGCTCTCCTTCCAGTTGTAGAGCTGCTCCTTCAGCTGGTTCTCGATCAGCGCCCGCTTCTCCTCGACGACCAGGATCTCCTCGAGTCCCTCCGCGAACTGCCGCACGCCCTCGCGTTCCAGCGGCCAGGTCATGCCGACCTTGTAGACGGTGAGGCCGATCTCCGCGGCGTACGCTTCGTCGATGCCGAGATCGTCGAGCGCCTGCCGCACGTCGAGATAGGACTTGCCGCAGGTAACGATGCCGAAGCGCCGCTTCGGGCTGTCGATGACGACGCGGTTGAGCTTGTTGGCGCGGCAATAGGCGAGGGCGGCATAGAGCTTGTACTTGTGCAGCCGCATTTCCTGCTGCAGCGGCGTGTCGGGCCAGCGGATGTTGAGACCGTCGGCCGGCAATTCGAAATCTTCGGGCATCACGATCTCGATCCGGTGGGGATCGACATAGACCGAGGCGGAGCTGTCGACCGTCTCCGCCACCACCTTGAACGCCACCCAGCAACCGCTGTAGCGCGACATCGCCCAGCCATGCATGCCGAGGTCGAGGAATTCCTGCACGCCCGAGGGATTCAACACGGGAATGCCGGCGTCCATGAAGGCATATTCGGTCTGGTGCGCCGTGGTGGAGGACTTGCAGGTGTGATCGTCGCCGGCCAGCAGCAACACGCCGCCATGCCGCGACGTGCCCGCGAAGTTGCCGTGGCGCAGCACGTCGCCCGAGCGGTCGACGCCCGGTCCCTTGGCGTACCAGAGGGCGAACACGCCATCATGCTTGTTGTCGCCGGCGAGGTGCGTCTGCTGGCTGCCCCATACGGCCGTCGCGGCCAGGTCCTCGTTGACGCCCGGCTGGAAGTGGATCTGGTTGCTCTTGAGGAACTTCTTCGCCCGCCACATCGCCTGGTCGACGCCGCCGAGCGGCGAGCCCCGATAGCCCGTGACGAAGCAGGCGGTGTCGATCCCGGCCGCATGATCGCGCTGCCGCTGCATCATCGGCAGCCGCACCAGCGCCTGCGTGCCCGTGATGAACACGCGTCCGGATTCGAGGGTGTACTTGTCGTCGAGCGAGACGGCGGCGAGCGCCATTCGAGCCTCTGCCAGATGATCTTCGTTCAACGCTAAGGTAGAGCGGCCGGGCCTAGGGCGCAATTAACGTCGCGCCGACGCAACGGTCTTTCAACCGCCGGCCGGCGTCATTGCTGCTATTGCGAAACGACACGCCCTAAGGAAACGAAATTCCGTCCGCCTTCATTGTGAAGACTGGGAATGGCGCAGGGCGGCAATGCAGCATATCTCGACACGCGGAGACGCGAAGCCCCTTGCCCCGCTCACTCCCCCGGGCTGATCGTCTTGCCCTGCGGCTCGGCTGCGCGCTTTACCGGCTTCGTGCGCGGCGTCATGTGCTTGAGGCCGGCCGACAGGTAGTCGTAGCCGGTCACCAGCGTGATCGCCGCGGCGATCCAGAGGCCCAGTTCGCCCGCCCATTGCGTCCAGTCGCCGGCAGCGTCGCCGACGATGAGGATGCCGAGCGCGATCAGCTGCAGGGCGGTCTTCCACTTGGCCAGCCGGCTCACGGGCACGCCCACATTCACCTGCGCCAGGAATTCGCGCAGGCCGGAGACCATGACCTCGCGGCACAGGATCACCAGCGCCGGCAGCACCACCAGGCCCCTGATGCGATGGGTGGCGACGAGCATGAGGATGACCGCCGCCACCAGCAGCTTGTCGGCGATCGGATCGAGGAAGCGCCCGAAGGCCGAGATCTGAGCCCACTTGCGCGCCAGATAGCCGTCGAAATAGTCGGTGACGCCGGCCAGGCTGAACAGCACCACGGATACCCAGCGCCAGCCATCGCCGTCGAGATAGAACAGCCCGACCAGCACGGGAATGATGATGATGCGCGACAGCGTCAGCAGGTTCGGCAGGTCGGTCAGCATGGCCCAGACTGTGTCCCCGAGATGTCGATTGAAAGCATCTTAACCATTGGAGTTGAAATGTTCATGAATCTTTTTGGCTACCGCTTCGCTAATGCCTTCAACGGATTGCAGATCAACGATTCCCGCGCGCGCCACCGCGCGGGCGGAACCGAAATGCAACAGCAACGCACGCTTGCGGCGGGCGCCGATGCCGGGAATCTCATCGAGCGGCGATTGCGCGATCTGCTTCGACCGTTTGGCGCGATGGGCGCCGATGGCGAAACGGTGGGCCTCGTCGCGCAGCCGCTGCAGGAAGTACAGCACAGGGTCCTTCGGTTCCAGGCCGAACGGTTCGCGCCCCGGCAGAAAGAAGCGCTCGCGGCCGGCGTCGCGGTCCGGTCCCTTGGCGACGCCGACCACGGCGACATCGGTCACGCCGAGCTCGGCGAACACCTCGAGCGCGCTCGAGAGCTGCCCGGCGCCGCCGTCGACCAGCACCAGATCGGGCCAGGTGCCGCGCTCGCGCTCCGGATCCTCTTTGAGCGCGCGTGAAAACCGCCGCGTCAGCACCTCCCGCATCATGGCGTAGTCGTCGCCGGGCTGTGCGCTCTCGGGATTGGCGATGGCGAACTTGCGGTAGGCGCCCTTGGTGAATCCGTCTGGCCCGGCGACGATCATGGCGCCGTAGGCGTTGCGCCCGGAGATGTGGCTGTTGTCATAGACCTCGATGCGCTCGGGCGCCGCCTCCAGCCCGAAGGCGGCCGCCACGCCTTCGAGCAGCCGCCGTTGCGAGGCATTTTCCGACAGCCGGCGCGCCAGCGCCTCGCGTGCATTCAGCAGGGCGTTTTGGATGAGACCGCGCTTGCCGCCGCGCCGCGGCACGTCCAGGCGGACGGCGTGGCCGGCCTTGGTCGTCAGCGCCTCCTGCAGCAGCTCGCGTTCCGCCGGTCTGTCGCTCACCAGGATAAGCTTGGGCGGTTCCTTGTTGTCGTAGAACTGGCCGATGAAGGCGGCCAGGATCTGGTCGAGTTCAAGCTCCTTGTCGTGGCTCGGGAAGTAGGCCCGGTTGCCGTAGTTGCTGCCGGCGCGGAAGAAGAACACCTGGATGCAGGTCTGGCCGCCGGCCTGATGCGCCGCGATCACGTCGGCCTCGTCGAGGCCGGCGACGTTGATCGCCTGGTGCGATTGAATCTGGGCGAGCGCGCGGATCCGGTCGCGCAACCGCGCCGCGCCCTCGAACTCGAGCGCCGCGCTCTTGGCCTGCATATCCACCGCCAGTCGCTGTTGCACTTCGCGGCTCTTGCCGGCGAGGAACTCGCGCGCCTCCGCCACCAGTGCGGCATAGTCCGCGCTGCCGATGCGGCCGACGCAGGGGCCGGAGCAACGCTTGATCTGAAATTGCAGGCAGGGCCGCGTGCGGCTGGCATAGACGCTGTCGGAGCAGGAGCGCAGCAGGAAGGCGCGCTGCAGCGCCGTGATGGTGGCGTTGACGGCGCCGGCCGAGGCGAACGGCCCGTAGAAATCGCCGGCGCGGTTGTGGGCGCCGCGATGCTTCAGGATCTGCGGCGACGGATGATCGCCGGTGATGAGGATGTAGGGAAACGACTTGTCGTCGCGCAGCGACAGGTTGTAGCGCGGCGTCATCCGCTTGATCAGGTTGCTTTCGAGCAGCAGCGCCTCGACCTCGGACTGGGTCGTGATGACCTCGAGCGTCGCCGTCTCCGCCACCATGCGCTTCAGCCGATTGGACAGGCGGTCGACCTGGGTGTAGGCGGCGACGCGCTTCTTCAGGCTCTTGGCCTTGCCGACATAGAGGGCGTCGCCCTTGCGGTTGAGCATGCGGTAGACGCCGGGCCCGCCCGGCAGCGCCGCCAATTGCGCCGCGATGATGGCGGCGCCATTGGCCAGCGCCCCACCGGGAATGGGGACAGGCGGCTCCGGCTCGGTGACGGGATTGGATCTTTCGCTCATTCGCCGTGTTGCGCTACTGCTGGGGCCGCCGCAGCGGCCGCCTTGTTAACCTATACTGGCGGTTTTCTGCCGCTTTCACCGCGGCGAACAGGTATCCACCAAGTCTGTGGATAACTTTGTTGGTAAGCCCGTCGGCGGATGGCGCGACCATAGGATTCTCTTCGCCTCTAGCCCACTGCTCAAAAAACAGGCACGAACCGCTAAGCCCTTGATGCTGCGAGAACCACGTTCTTGCAATCGTAATGAAAGGATTACGAACCCGTCACGCCAGAGTTTTTTCGTTGACTCCCTGGTCGATCCGGCGTGTCGGCGCGGCCATGTGCACAACTTCCGGCTGCGGCGGCGCGAACTATCGTGTAACCGGTCTATTCTGTCGCGCTACCGCCACTCTTCACTCGCGGGCGACATAGCCGCGCGACGGCTGGCCCCACCCGAGATGCTGGCCACCGTCGAGGGCGATCATCTGGCCGGTCATGGCCGGCGCGTTCAGGATGAACTGCAGGGCGGCGCAGATCTCCTCCAGCGTCGTGCCGCGGCCCAGCGGCATGGCCCGGCATTGCTCGGCGAATTGCTCCGGGCTCTGGCGCGGGCTGGGCACGGTCGGCCCCGGCCCGATGCCGTTGACGCGGATGCGCGGCGCCAGCGCCAGGGCCAGCGTACGGGTCAGGGTCCACAGGCCCATCTTCGCCACTGTATAGGATAGGAAGTAGGGCGTCAGGTTCCAGACGCGCTGGTCCAGCATGTTGACGATGTTGCCATGCGCGCCGGCGGGCAGCTGGCCCGCGAAGCCCTGCGACAGCACCAGCGGCGCCCGCAGGTTGGTCTCGAGATGAGCGTCCCAGGAGGCGCGCGTCACCGTCTCGATCTTGTCCATCTCGAACAGCGCGGCGTTGTTGACGAGGCAGGTGAGCGGACCGAGCGCCTCGACCGCGCGTGCGATCAGCGCGTGCGTGTGCGCCTCGCGTGCGAGATCGGCCTGCAGCGCGACCGCGCGTCCGCCGCCTGCGTCGATCTCGCGCACCAAGTCGGCCGCTTCCGCTGCGGAATGATGATAGTGCACCGCCACTGCCCAACCATGCTTGGCGAGGTCGAGCGCAATGGCGCGGCCGATGCGCTTGGCGGCGCCGGTGACGAGGGCGGCCTTCATTCCTGAGAAATCTGCCATGGCCCGAACATGCGGCAGCCGCCCGGCGGCGGCAAGGGCCAGGGAGGGCGCTCAGGCGGCGCCGAGGAAACCGCCGACCTGGCGCCGCCACAGCCGCGCGTAGCGGCCATCGAGGCGCAGCAGCGCCTGGTGGCTGCCCTGCTCGATGATGCGGCCGCTCTCGAGATAGAGGATGCGGTCCATGCCGGTGATGGTCGAGAGACGGTGGGCGATGGCGATCACGGTGCGGCCCTCCATCAGCGCGAACAGCGCCTCCTGGATGCGGTGCTCGCTCTCGCTGTCGAGCGAGCTGGTGGCCTCGTCGAGCACGAGAATGCGGGCGCCCTTGAGGATGGCGCGCGCGATGGCCAGGCGCTGGCGCTCGCCGCCCGAGAGCTTGATGCCCTGCTCGCCGACGATGGTGTCGTAGCCGGTCGGGCGGCGCACGATGAACTCGTGGCTGCTGGCGCTGATGGCGGCTTCGATCACGGCCGCCTCGGACGCGTCCTCGCGCGCATAGCGGATATTGTCGCGCAACGGCCGGTGGAAGACGCCCGGCAATTGGCTGACCTCGGCGATCGCCTCGTTCAGGCTGTCCCAGGTGACGCCCGCAATGTCCTGGCCGTCGATCTCGATGCGCCCGCCCTGCGGCTCGAAATGCCGGCGCAACAGCTTGATGAGCGTCGACTTGCCGGCGCCCGACGGCCCCACCAGCGCCACCTTCTCGCCCGCCGCCACCTCCAGGTTGAGCTTGTCGAACAGCTGCGAGCCGTCCGGATGGGCGTAGGAAACGTCGCGGAAGGCGATGGCGCCGCGGCTCACGGCGAGCGGCCGGGCGCCCGCGTGGTCGACGATCTCGTGCGGCTGGGTCACCAGCTCGATCGACTCGGTCAGGGTGCCGATCTGCTCGAAGAAATCGAGCATGCGGTTCGACAGGTTCCACACGTTGAGGGCGATGAAGTTCGAAAGCGTGAACACCAGCGTGAAGGAGCCGAGGTCGAGCTGGCCCGCCAGCGTCGCCCGCAGCGCCAGCCAGACCATGACGCCCAGCAGGCTGACGACGGCGATCACCTGGAACAGCCGCATGATCGTGAGGAACCAGCGCAGGCGGATGGAGCGCCGCGCCTCCTCGTCGAGATAGCGGGCGAGCAGCCGGCGCTCGAACGCCGCCTTGGCGAAGCTGCGCACGGTGTCGGCATTGGCGATGGAGTCGATGAGCCGGCCGGTCGAGGTGCTGACCGCCGCCGAGAACGCCTTCGACAGCAGAACGCAGCGGCGGGCGAGCGTCGTCGTGACCGCCAGATAGATCGCCATCCAGCCGAGCAGCAGGAGCGCGAACAGCGGGGCCTGCACCGCCATCAGCGTCGTCGCCACCGCCAGGATGACCGTGATCTTGCTGGCGTCGAAGCAGAGGATGTCGAGGATGCCCAGGATGGCGCGCCCGGCCTCCTTGATCTTCTGCCCGAGCTTGCCCGCGAAGTTCTCCTGGAAGTAGCGCGGCGAGTGGCCGATGAGGTAGGAGAACATCTGCTTCTGCACCTTGGCCCGCAGCGGTGGCCCGGTGTGGATGTCCACGATCTGGTAGACGCGCATCAGCAGCATGGACACGGCCCATATGCCGAAGCCGACGATGAACCAGGTCGTCACCGGCGCCGCCGAGGTGCCGGTCTTCACGGAATCGGCGAGGGCATTGATCATGCGCTTCAGCACATAGGGCTCGAGAGTCTCCAGCCCTTGGCCGAGCAGCACTGCCAGCACCATCAGCACATAGCGGTGCAGGTAGTAGCGCCGCACGAAGTACCACAGGAACGGCCAGGGCCGAGTCGGCAGGCTATGGATCGGCGCGAGGTCTTCCTCGTCCGTCGGCGTGCCCGCTGTCTCCTCCAGATCTTCCGTCGTCGCAGTCATATCGGCTCCAAATCGCGCGGACACCCGCGCGCGTCGCGGCCAATGCCGCGACGGCCTTCGCTCCCCCATCCTGGATAACCGAGAAAATAGCTGAAGATTCGCCGAAAGATAACTGCGTTTTCCGCGCGCCCGGCCTGCGCCGCGCTCGCGGCCGGGCGCGCTACTTCTTCGGCTCGAAATCCAGCGCCGCCGAGTTGATGCAGTAGCGCTGGCCCGTCGGTTCGGGGCCGTCGGGAAAGACGTGGCCCAGATGCGACGCGCAGCGTGCGCAATGCACCTCGGTGCGGGTCATGAAGAAGCCGCGGTCGGTCTGCGTCTCCACGGCCTCCTTCTCTGCCGGCTGGTAGAAGCTCGGCCAGCCCGTGCCGGAATCGAACTTGGTCGCCGAATCGAACACCGGCGCGCCGCAGCAGACGCAGGTGTACGTCCCCGCCTCATGATGGTCCCAGAACTTGCCGGTGAAGGCGCGCTCGGTGCC
>JBGPEQ010000148.1:0-8266 GCA_041482855.1 Dongiaceae bacterium
CCACAGCTTCCAGCATACCCACAGCAGCAGGATGCCGCCGGCGAGGGTCAGGCCGATGATCTGGAGAATCTGCGAGGTGACGACGGCGAAGGCCACCCGCAAAGCCGTCGCCGCCGCGATGCCGATCAGGATCACCCGGGAGCGCTGGGCGCGCGGCAGGCCGGCGGCGACAATGCCGACGACGATGGCGTTGTCGCCCGCCAGCACGAGGTCGACCATGATGACCTGGAGGAGGGCGCTGAGTTCAGACAGCAACGGTGTTACCGAGGGTTGCTTGTGACTCTAAATACCGGCGGGCCGGGTTACATGAGGCCGGCCTGGTTGGCGGCGTCCATCATGACGGGCGTGCCCTGCCAGATCAGTTGGCAGGCAACGACGAAGATGATCGCCAGCCCGATGTAGCCGAGCCAATGGAACCGCTTCAGCAGTCCGGCGATGAGGGCGGCCGCGACGCCCATGAAGCCAACGGACAGGACGAGGCCGAGGATCAGGATCCACGGATGGTCGTGGGCGGCGGCGGCGACCGCCAGCACGTTGTCCAGCGACATCGAGATGTCCGCAATCATGATCTGCGTGAGGGCCTGTCCCAAGGTCTTCGTCGACTTCCTGGGATTCGGCCCGGGGTTGTGGGCAGGGCGGTCAAAGTCGGCTGTCGGCAGGACCTCGGCGACCTCTTCCTCCAGCTCCTCGACGGCGGCGTCCTCGCGCCCCTGGTCGCGCAGCTCGCGCCACAGCTTCCAGCACACCCACAGCAGCAGCAACCCACCGATGAGGCGCAGGCCCAGATAGACGAACATCTTGGACGCCACCAGCGCGAAGAGCACGCGCAGGATGGTGGCGGCGCCGATGCCGAAGATCATGGCCTTGCCGCGCTGCGCCGCGGGCAGGCCGGCCGCCGCCATCGCCACCACGATGGCGTTGTCCCCCGACAGCACCAGGTTGACCATGACGACTTCGGCGAGCTCGGTGAGTTCGGTCAGATAGGGCATGGGGGGAGGGTCAGACGGCGGCTCACAACTACACTGATCGACTCATCGCTGGCTAGTCGGGAAACCCCGCCATGGCGCGCAACTCTGACGGAGTTCGGCCCGCCGCGCGCAAGGACCGCACCGTGAGGGAGGCATCGCGCTTGGCCAGGCGCCGCCCGTCGGCACCGGTCAGCAACATGTGGTGTCGGTAGCGCGGCGCCGCCAGCCCTAGGAGTGCCTGCAGCAGCCGATGCAGATGGGTGGCATGAAAAAGGTCCTCGCCTCGGGTCACCAGCGTGACACCCTGGAGCGCGTCGTCGACCGTCACGGCCAGGTGGTAGCTCGTGGCCACCTCCTTGCGGGCCAGCACGGCATCGCCGAGCTTGCCGGGCTCGACTGCGACCGTGCCGCCGTCCTCCTCCTGCCAGCTCAACGGGCCGGTCAGCGCGGCCGCGGCGGCGGCATTCAGGCGCAGCGCATAGGGCGGTCCCCGGGCCATGCGGGCCGCCCGCCCATCGACCGGCAGGGCGCGGCAGGTCCCGGGGTAGAGCGGACCATCGGGGCCATGGGGTGCGTTGGCGGCGGCGGCGATCTCGGCGGCGATCTCCTGGCGGGTGCAGAAGCAGGGATAGAGCACGCCCAGGCGATCCAGCTGTCCGAGCGCGGCGGCATAGTCGGCCATATGTTGGGATTGGCGGCGGACCGGCTCCTCCCATGTCAGTCCCAGCCAGGCGAGGTCCTCGTAGATGGCGCGCTCGAACTCGGGGCGGCAGCGGGTGGCGTCGATGTCCTCGATGCGCAGGAGGAAGCGGCCGCCGGCTTCCTGCGCGGCGCGCCATCCCGTGAGCGCGGAGGCGACATGGCCGACATGCAGATAACCGGTCGGGCTCGGCGCGAAGCGGGTGACGATCATGAACCACAGGTGGCAGGATGGGGCGGCAAGCAGAAGGACGAACATGCCCGCTCGGGAAATCAGCGGCAAGCGGCTGCAACAGGCGCTCGACCATCTGGCGGCCAGCGACGGCGACCTGGCGCGGGCGATCCGGCTCGTCGGCAAGCCGCCGCCGCGGCGCCGACCGCCCGGCTTTGCGTCGCTGCTGTGGATTATCGTGGGACAACAGGTGTCGACGGCGTCGGCCACAGCCATCTGGCGGCGCCTGTGCGAGATCGGCGAGCCGCCGACGCCGGAGGACTTCCTCGCGCTCAGCGATGAGCAACTGAGGACGGCAGGGTTCAGCCGCGCGAAGATGGTCTATGGCCGCGATCTCGCCGCCACCATCCTCGATGGCCGGCTCGACCTCGAGGCGCTCGCCGCCATGACCGACGACGAGGTCGTCGGCAGCTTGACGGCGGTGCGTGGGCTCGGGCGCTGGAGCGCCGAGGTCTACCTGCTGTTCTGCCTGTGCCGTCCCGACGTGCTGCCGGCGGACGATCTGGCCCTGCTGAGCGCGGCGCAGAAGGTGAAGCGGCTGGCGGCGCGGCCGACGGCCGGCGCGCTGCGCACCATGGCCGAACCCTGGCGGCCCTGGCGCAGCGTTGCAGCGCGGCTGCTCTGGCATTACTACAGGCAGGCGCCGGCGGCCGGCGGAACGAAGGTCGCGCGGTGAAGTTTGCTGCAGAAGGAGTCGACGGCTTGGACAATGACAGCGTCGTCATCGGCACGCGCGAATACCCGGTGTGGCCCGCGGGGCAGGAGGTGCGTCCGCTCGGCCACCGGACCATCGGACTGACGACGTTTGCGGACGCAGCCGAGTTCCACCCCGGGCTCGTCGCGCGCATCAACGCGCTGCAGAGCGACCCGCGCTTCGCCAACCGCTATTTCCGCGCCGCCGGCGGCATCAAGATCTATCACCTCGATCGCTGGGAGTCGCCGGAGGCTGACCTTCTGAACGCGCGCGCCCTGCATGTGAGCCAGCTGCTGCTCGGCAGCGACACCGCCGCCATCGATCTCAGCTGGGCCAACGTCTCGCGCCACAGCGACTACGCCCTGGCGCACAGCCACGAACGCACGGCGGTCAGCATCGTCTATTGCGTCGATCCCGGGGACGATGATCCGATGGACCCGTTGAGCGGCAAGCTGGCCATCGTCGATCCGCGCGTCGAGGTCTGTTGCCAGACGCGCAAGGAGGCCATGACCAATCCGCTGATGCCGCGCATGGGGCCGGGCAGCATGGTGGTCTTCCCGAGCGTGCTCGTGCATTCGGTCAATCCCTACACCGGCACGCGTCCGCGCATCACCGTCGCCTGGAACATCGACAAGGACGTGATTCCCGGATCGCCGCTGCCGCCGGGGACGGACCGCTACGGCGCGCCGCTGCGCTAGCCGCGTTATCGGGGTCATTGTAGAGAAATTCGGAATCGCCGAATGCGCGCCATGGTCGATCTCTCCGGTCCGTCCTTCGGCCCCGCCGCACGCGGCAAGCCGCGCCGGCTGGTCATCCTGCTGCATGGCTACGGCTCCGACGGCAACGATCTGCTGGGGCTGGCGCCGCACTGGGCGCGACTGCTGCCGGAGGCGGAGTTCCTGTCGCCGCATGCGCCGTTCCCGTGCGAAGCGGCGCCGTTCGGCCGCCAGTGGTTCGGCTTCGAGGGCCGCAGCGAAGACATGATCCTGGCGGAGACGCAGACCGCCGCCACCATCCTCGATGCCTTCATCGACGCGGCGCTGGCGCGGCGCGGCCTCGCCGAGGACAGTCTCGCGCTGGTCGGATTTTCGCAGGGGACGATGATGGCGCTGCATGTAGCGCCGCGTCGCGCCCGCCCCGCGGCCGCCGTGGTCGGCTATTCCGGCATGCTCATCGCGCCGCAGCTATTGGCTGCCGAGATGAAGTCGAGGCCGCCGGTATTGCTCGTTCACGGCACGGCCGATCCGGTCGTTCCCTATGCCTCGCTGGCAGCAGCGAAAGCGGCCATCGAGGCGGCCGGCATCGCCGTCACCGCGGAGACGCGCCCGGGCCTGGCGCACGCCATCGACGAGGAGGGATTGGCGCTGGGCGGCGACTTCATCGCGGCGGCGTTCGCGCCCGCGAAGCCATGACGGCGATGTGACGGTTCTATGCCAAGTCATTGATAAATTAATCTAAAATCTATGATTTTGACCGCACGCCCGCGATGCATTATATGAATTGCATGCGACCCCGGCATAAACATAAACCTGTCTGACGGGGGGCGGCATGATGTCATCGCCTGACAGCTGCCCCGCCCTGGTTCTCAATGCCGATTTCCGGCCTTTGAGTTATTTTCCTTTGTCGCTGTGGCCGTGGCAGGAGGCGGTGAAAGCCGTCTTCATGGACCGCGTCAACATCATCTCCGAGTACGATCGCGTGGTGCGCAGCCCGTCGTTCGAGATGCGGCTGCCGAGCGTGGTCTCGCTCAAGGAGTTCATCCCGCAAGCGCGCCGGCCGGCCTTCACCCGGTTCAACGTGTTCCTGCGCGACCGTTTCTGCTGCCAGTACTGTAACGAACATTTGCCGACGCATGAATTGACGTTCGACCATCTGGTGCCGCGCTCGCGCGGCGGCCGCACCTGCTGGGAAAACGTCGTGACGGCCTGCCAGTACTGCAATCTCCTGAAGGGCAGCCGCTTGCCGCACGAGGCCCGCATGTTCCCGCGCCAGCGTCCCGCGCAGCCGAGCACCTATGTGCTGCAGGAAAACGGCCGCGGCTTTCCACCCAACTACCTGCACGTAAGTTGGCGCGACTTCCTCTACTGGGATACGGAGCTGGAGCAGAGCTAGCAGTAAGCTCTCAGCTGTTAGCTCTCAGCTATCAGCGAATTGGTTTTTCTGAGAGCTGATGGCTGACAGCTGAAAGCTTCTTTCAAATCCTCTCCGCCAGCCAGATCGCCATCCGCGAGCCCGTCTTGATCGTGCCCTTAAGAAGCTCATAGGCCGGGGCGCGCTCGGCGCCTTCGGCGAGGCCGATGTCGCGGTGCTCGATCTCCTCGGCACGGAAGGTCTCGATCATGGTCTTGAGTTCGGGATCGTCGGCGCCCAAGGCGGCCGACTGTTTCTGATAGTGCTCGTCGATGACTTCCTCGACGGCGACCGTGCAGGCCATCGCGGCCTCGCGTCCCAGCAGCGCCGTGGCGGCGCCGAGGGCGTAGCCGGCGACGTGCCAGAGCGGATGCAAGGCGGTCGGGCGCACGCGACGCGCGCCGATCAGCTTGTCGAAGGCATCGAGATGACGCTTCTCCTGCGCCGCCATGCGGCGGATCGGCTCGGCATCCTGCCGGCGACCCAACACAGCAAGCTGACCCTCATAGATCCGGCGGGCGCCATATTCGCCGGCCTGGTCGACCCGGATCATGCGGCGGATCAGGTCATCGCGCGGCAGGTCGCCCGGCAGCTCGCGTTCGTCCGTGTCGCTCATGCGGCACTCGTCCGCCCGCGCGCCGCGAACCAAAGGGTCATCAGTCCGCACAGGGCGGCATAGAGGAAGTTGTAGCCGGCCATGGAGATGCCGAACAGCACCCAGGCCGGCTCGTCGCAGCGCACGACCGGCTGGTTGAGCAACTGGTTCTTCAGGTCTTCGGGGCTTGCATTGAGATCGAGCAGGCTGCCGCATTCGGACGTGCCGGCCCACCAATGCTGCTCGACGCCGACATGGAAGGCGGCGATGCCGGCATCGACGAAGAAGGCGATGGCGGCGAGCAGCAGGATCAGCCGAAGCAGGCCCGGCCGCCCGGCGACGATCATGCCGATGATTCCCAGCGCGGCGGCGACGCCGTAGGGATAGCGCTGGTAGATGCAGAGCACGCAGGGCTGCAGGCCGCCCCAATACTGCGAGGCAAAGGCGATCGCCAGGCTGGCCAGGCCGGCAATCATGACCAGCAAAGGGATGCGCCGATCTGTCGGGGTATGCAGTGACATGGCTGTCATATGGTATCGCGCACCGGAAGCGGCGACGCTATGCGACATATCGCACGAAGAGGAAGCCGCTGACGAGGAGCAACAGGAAGGCGGTCGTGACCAGCGTCAGCCGGCGCTCGATGAAGTCGCGGATCGGCGGGCCATAGTAACGCAGCAGCCCGGCGACGATGAAGAAGCGGGCGCCGCGCGTGGCGATCGAGGCGAGGATGAATACCGGCAGGTTGAAACCGGTCAGGCCGCTGGCGATGGTGACGATCTTGTAGGGGATGGGTGTCAGGCCCTTGATCAGGATGATCCACAGGCCCCATTGCGCATAGGCGGCGCGAAATGCCTCGAAGTTGTGCGCCCCGATCAGCCATTGGCCGAAGCCTTGAAGGTAGGTGCCGATGGCGTAGCCGGCGATGCCGCCGAGCACCGATGCCGACGTCGCCACCAGGGCGATCCGCCAGGCGCGCTTGGGCTGCGCCAGCACCATCGGGATGATGAAGGCATCGGGCGGGATCGGAAAGAACGAGCTCTCGGCGAAGGCGATCGCCGCCAGCGCCGGCAGCGCGTGGCGGCTGGCCGAGAGCGCGATGATCCAGTCGTAGATTCGCCGCAGCATCGATACCCCTTGCCGGCTGCCGCGGGCGGTTTAGCAGCGGCCGGGGCGGGGAGCAAATCGGGGAGCGCGAAAAGTGAAGGATGAACCCCATGTCCAGCGAGAAGAAGAGTTCACCACAGAGGGCACAGAGGAGATTGATTGCGCTGTGCGCGGAGGGCCGCCGGCCGAGTATTCTCTGTGCGCTCTGCGTCCTCTGTGGTGGATCTTGATTTTGAGCGATCGACCCCATGTCCAGCGGGAAATGGCCGCTATGTAGGGGCGCCCCCGCGCCTTCGCGCGCCGAAGCGCGCTACGGCGGCGCAGGCGCGTGGTCGCCCTTTGTCCGCGCGATGAGGTCCGGGAAGGGCGACCACATCGCGACAATCGGCCTTCGGCCGATTTCGCTGGGGGTCGCCCCTACGGCCGTCGGAAAGTGCTACGGACGACAAAACAAAGTTACGCATAGGGTCAGCATGCGCGACCTGATTTTTTTCGAATCCGAGGAACAACCCCATGTAAAGGAAGTTAACGAGGGCCCGGCCTTGCGCCGGCGGCAGCCGGGAGACTTCGGCGCTTCCGGGGAGGGAAGGCCGTCGGGAGATTCTGATCCACGATGTCAAACATCGAGCCGGTGGAGCGAACTCCATCGACGATGCGAACATTGTAAGAACATAGCGGCCAAAAGTCAAGCTCAAACCGGCGCCGGATAAGGGCCGTCTACCTTGCATCGCGCCGGCGGATGCCTATGATCGCGCGGCCGCGGGGCGGGAGCCGGCCCCGCGGCTTCCGATTGCGAGCGTGGCGGAACTGGCAGACGCACGGGACTCAAAATCCCGCGCCCGCAAGGGTATGTGGGTTCGATTCCCACCGCTCGCACCACCATCCGCACCGGCGGGTGTGTTCGCGCGGAAGCGCCGGGATTTGTAGCCGGATAGACGGGCGGCCGGCGGCCGCCCGTCTATCCGGCGCGCGATGCGTTCGGGTCGGTGCGTCAGCCTACGGGCGGCCGCCGGCCGCCCCTACAAGAACGTCGTCAGACCTCCCAGGCGGCTGTCGGCTTGGCGGCGAGAACGGCTGCCGGGTTCTCGAGGTCCGCCGCCCATTTCGCCGGATTGAGAGCGATGTATTCGCGAATACGGTTCAATTCGTCTTCATTCCGTACGACGTGTTCGTAGTAGTTGCGCTGCCAGACCGCCGACTCTGGCGTCCCACGCAATTCGTTGATCCGCCGCGTCGCCGCTGCCTTGAAGCCGTTGACCAGCGACCCGAGCGATCGATTTCGCGCTCCCGGTGCGGAGCCGGCCGGATGTACGGCCTGATCGATCGCTACGATGGCGTGCAGATGGTTGGGCATGATGATGTAAGCGTCCATTGCGATTTCGCGACGTAGCTCGCGCGACTTGGTCCATTCCGTCTCGACTATTTGTCCCAGGGCATTCAACCGAACCGACTCACCGCTGACCTCGCCGAACAGACAGCGACGCTCGTGGGCGCAGATTGTCACGAAATACAGGCCGGTCAGTCGATAATCATAGCCCGGCAACCTGATCGACCGGCGCTCGGGAAGGCGGCGTGGAGAATCCATTCCGGCATCCTATCACGAGGACCGCCGGTGGGCGCGCGCCGCGCGCCCCTACAATTCGGGGCCGTAGGGACGGCCGGCGGGCGGCGCGATGTCCGGCAGCTATGTTTCCTGTCAGGAAAATTCGTTTAATGGTAGTTGAATCTTAACCGGTCCTCTGCTACATGAAAAATGCGGTCGCATTGCGAGGCGGCCGCTCCCATGCTCATGGCTTTGGAGGACCATCACCGTGTGCGGCATCGCCGGTATCTTGTTCAAGAAG
>JBGPEQ010000149.1:0-8236 GCA_041482855.1 Dongiaceae bacterium
CCGGCCTTCAGCTCCTCGCGGGCCTCCCTGTTGTAACCGTCAATGACCAGGAAACGCGGGGCGGTGGGCATGCGGAAGCAACTCCTCAGGCTGTAGCGGGCGGGCTAATCTAGCGTCTGAAATGTTCGCCGGCAAAGCTGGCGAAACTGCAGTAGCGGGTGAAGTCCATGCCATTGCCGCCACTCACGACTGACCGGCTCCTATTGCGGCAACGTCACCTGGACGATGTGCCGGCCATCCTCGCGATGAACACCGACCCGGAGGTCATGCGCTTCGTCGGCGATGGTCGGATGCCCGATCCGGTCGAACTGGAGAAGCGAACGCGCGAGCGCGTCAGAACCGACTTCGGCATGGGATTGGGTTATTGGAGCGTGTTTCCCCGCGAGCGGCCGGATGACTATCTCGGCTATGTCGTGCTGAGTCCGGTACCGGAGTCCGCGGATATCGAGATATCCTACGGCATTCGCCGGGACGCCTGGGGGCAGGGCTTCGCGACCGAAGCCGCCAGAGCGGGTCTCGATTTCGCATTCCGCGTGCGCGTGCTGCCCGAGGTGGTTGCGCTCGTCTATCCCGCCAACCTCAGGTCACAGCGCGTGATCGCCAAGCTCGGCTTCGAGCCGGCAGGCAATCGGAATGCCTATGGAAAAGACCTGCTGATTTACCGACTCGCCCGCGACTCCTGCCTGGGTTCAGGAACCTGAGAGGCGCCGATCCAGGCTGTCGACGCCGTAGAGCGGCGGGAACAGCTTGATCCACGCGGCGCAGACCACGAGTGTGGCGACGCCGCCGAGGACGACGGTCAAGACCGGGCCGATGAACCAGGCGACGGCGCCGGACTCGAAGGCGCCGAGCTCGTTGGAGGCGCCGATGAAGACCATCTCCACGGCGGTCACGCGGCCGAGCATAGGGTTGGGCGTGGCCAGCGGCACGATATTCGAGCGCACGTAGACGCTGATCATGTCGGCGGCGCCGAGGACGATGAGGGCAGCGAGCGACAGGTAATAATTTCGCGACAGGCCGAAGACGATGGTGCCGAGGCCGAAGGTGGCGACGGCGATGAACAGGGTGCGGCCGACCCTTCGGCGCAGCGGGAAGCGCGTCATCAGCAGCGCCATGGTGGCGCCGCCGACGGCAGCGGCGCTGCGGAGGAAGCCGTACTCGACCGTGCCGACCTGCAGGATGTCCTTGGCGTAGACCGGCAGCAGGGCGACGGCGCCGCCGAACAACACGGCAAAGAGGTCGAGCGAGATGGCGCCGAGCACGACCGGCTGGCTGGCGATGAAGCGGATGCCGGCGATCAGGCTGCCCCAGCCCGGCCGCTCGCCGATGGCGGCCGGCGGGCGGCGCGTCATGAGCTGCAGGGCGGCGACGCCGGCGGCCATGAAGGCGGCGACCGTGGCGTAGACCGTGACCGGGCCGATCAGATAGATGAGGCCGGCGAACGCGGGACCGCCGATGATCGCCATCTGGAAGCCGGTCGAGCGCCAGGCGACGGCGTTGGCGAGATGCTCGGTCGGCACCAGGGTCGCCACCATGGCTCGCCCGGCGGGCTGGCTGAAGGCGCGCACGCTGCCGAACAGGAAGGCGACGATGAAGAAGGGCCAGGCCTCGGATGGCCGCGCCAGGGTGAAAGCGATCAGCAGCAGGGCGCCCACGAACTGGACGGCATAACCGCACTGCACGATCAGCCGGCGCTCGACCCGGTCGGCGGTCGGGCCGGTGATCGCCAGCAGCAGCAGCGCCGGCGCGAATTCGGCGAGGCCGATGAAGGCGAGATCGAGCGTGCTGCCGGTGAGGTCGTAGACCTGCCAGAACAGCGCCGCCGATTGCATCTGGAAGCCGAGATTGCCGAACAGCGAGCCGAACCAGTAGGCGGCGAAATCGCGATGGCCAAAGGCGACTAAGGCGTGGCCTGGCTGCGGCGTTGAGGCTTCCGTCACGTCGGCCCCAAGGTCTCGAACCGATCGACCTGCCGCAAGGCCGGAAAGAGCCGGCCCCAAGTCAGCGTGACCAGGAGCGTCAGGCTGCCGCCCACCAGCACGGCCGTGACCGCGCCGAGCAGGGCGGCGGCGCTGCCGGCCACGAAGGTGCCGAGCTCGTTGGAGGCGCCGATGAAGACCGCCTCCACGGCGACCACGCGGCCGCGCAGGGCATCGGGCGTGGCCAGCGGCACCAAGGTGCCGCGGATGTAGACGCTCACCATGTCGGCGGCGCCGAGCACGAACACGGCCGCCATCGAGAGCCAGTAGTGCTGCGACAGGCCGAAGACGATGGCGGCAACGCCGAAGATGCCGACCGCGATGAACAGGCGCCGGCCGACATGGCGCTGGAGCGGACTCTGCGTGAGGACGAAGGCGGTAATCACGGCGCCGAAGCCCTGCGCGGAGCGCAACAGGCCGCCCGCATCGGCGCCGACCAGCAGGATATCCTTGGCGAAGACCGGGATGAGCGCCGTGGCGCCGGAGAACAAGACGGCGAACAGGTCGAGCGAGATGGCGCCCAACAGGAGCTTGTTGCGGCAAATGAGCACGAGGCCGGCAAGCACCGAAGCGAGGTCGCCATCGGCCCGGGCGTCTTTGCTTGCGTGCGGCGCCACGACCCGTCCACGCATAAGGAAAATGGCAACGGTGGCACCGGCAAGCCCCAACGTCGTTACGCCATAGGCGATGACGGGCGACCACGCATAGAGCAGGCCGCCCAGGCCCGGGCCGCAGATGGTGGCGATCTGCCAGGAGGTGGATGACCAGGCGACGGCGCCGGCCAGCTCGTCCTTCGGCATCAGATTGGGCATCAGCGCGCGCGCCGCCGGCGTGGCGATGGCGCGGGCGACGCCGAACAGGAGCGCAACCAGCAGGATGGCGGGAACGGACATGCGGCCGAACGCCGCCAGGACCACCAGGATGGCGGCCGTCGCCAGTTCCGCCACGACGCCGATCAGGATGATGCGCCGGCGGTCGCGCCGGTCGGCAAGATGCCCGGCCGGCAGGGCCAGCAAGACGGCCGGCAGGAACTCCATGAGCCCGACGAGCCCGAGCTTGAAGGGGTCCCTGGTCATTTCGTAGATCTGCCAGGCCAGGGCCGTCGCCTGCACCTGCATGGCGATCGTCCACAGGAAACTGGAGGCGGTGTAGAGCGTGAAGTCGCGATGCCGCAGGACGGCGAAGCTGGGGCTGGATAAAGGGGACATTCTACTTTTCGCTGGTGACATCAGGATTTACCGCCGCGACCACGAGGAACAGGCGAAAAGTAGAATGTCCCCTTTATTCGCCAGCCAGCCGATCGACGATGGCCGGCAGGTCGGCGTGGCGATCGCAGATGGCGTCGGCGGAGGTGTTGCCCCTGTCGGCGGGCCGGGTGGCGGTGAACAGGATGGCCCGCATGCCGAGCTTCTGGGGGCCCTTGACGTCGTTGTGGTCGCGGTCGCCGATGTGGACGATCTCCGCCAGGGCCACCCCCATCTGGCGGGCGGCATCCTCGAACATGGCGCGGTGGGGCTTGGAGTGGCCGACGATGTCGGAGAACACGAAACCGTCGAAATGACGGGCCAGATCGTAGCTTTCCAGCAGCCGCTTCAGGCAGCGGCCGGGCGAGACGATGGCATCGGAGACCACGCAGGTCTTGTAGCGGCCGTGCAGGGCCTGGAGCGCTTCGGCGATCCCTGGGATGAGGTCGGGCCGGATATCGACCTCCATATCCTCATGCGCGCGGACGACGCGGGCGAACTCGGCCTCGGGCAGGGTGCGGCCGAGGCCCTTGATGATGACCTGCAGGCGCTCGCCGATGGTCCAGGTGACGTGCTGGTCATGCCAGACCCGGTTGAAGGCGGCGTCGCCGACGTCGTAGGCCAGGGTGACCGCGGCCTCGGCGATGGCGGCCTGGCGATTGAGCGCCTCCCTCAGCAGGTGGCGGCGCTCGGCCTTCTTGGAGCGCAGGCCCTGGGCCTGGCGCTTGGGCTCGTCGGAATCGTCGTGGACGATGGTATCCCAGAGATCGAAGGTGATGGCTTTGAGCGTGGTCCCCAAGAGCGGCCCCTTTTGCGCACCGAATGGCGGGCGCGGCGAGGGCGGAAGCTAGCCGCCGGGCGGCCGGCCGGCAACCGCCGCCGGGGGATGGGTGGGTTGAGGCGGTTGCATCACATGCACGTGATGGGTGCCAGCCGGCGCGGTTTGATCTAATATATTGATTCGGCACGTCTCCCACCGAGCGAGGTGCTCCCATGCTGCTCCCCCGACGGAACCTGCTGATCGGCGCCGCAGCGCTGCCGTTTGCGGGTTTGTGGTCGCGCACGATGAGGGCCGACGACGCAATAAAGCCGGTCCATGCCCTGGCCATGCATGGGGAGCCGAAGTACGGCCCTGACTTCAAGCATTTCGATTTCGTCAAGCCCGACGCGCCGAAAGGGGGGGAGGTTCACCTCGCCGTCGTTGCCGACACATTCGACAACTTCAATCCGTTCACCTTGAGATCGGCTCAAACGGCGGCGGTCGGCGTCGGGTCGATATTCGAAACTCTCACGACGGGCTCAGGCGATGAGGCGTTCACAGAGTATGGTTCAGTCGCGGAATCGATCGAAACGCCCGCCGATCGATCCTGGGTCGCGTACAATTTGCGGCCTGAAGCCCGATGGCATGATGGACAGCCAATCACGGCCGATGACGTTGTGTTCTCTCTCGATATCTTGACCAGCAAAGGCCACCCCTTCTATCGAGCCTATTACGCCAGCGTCGACAAGGCAGAAAAAATCGACGACCACAAGGTGAAGTTCACCTTCAAATCAGGAACGAACCGCGAGCTGCCGCTGATCATGGGTCAGCTGCCGGTCCTGCCGAAGCACTATTGGGAAACGCGCGACTTCGAGGCAACGAATCTGGAACTGCCGATCGGCAGCGGTCCCTACAAGATCAAGTCCTTCGAAGCGGGGCGGTCCATCACGTATGAGAGAGTCAAAGACTATTGGGGACAGAACATCCCAACCAATGTGGGCACCAATAATTGGGACATTTTCCGCTACGACTACTACCGCGACGACACTGTTTCCCTCGAAGCATTCAAGGCCGGCGCCTACGATTTCCGGCAAGAGAGCTCCGCCAAGGCCTGGGCCACCGCTTACGACGTACCGGCGGCCAGGGATGGCCGCCTCAAACTCGAATTGATCAGTAATGAAGTGCCGACGGGCATGCAGTGTTTTGCTTTCAATACTCGCCGCGACATATTCAAAGATCGCCGAGTTCGCCTGGCGCTCGCCTACGCTTTCGACTTCGAATGGACAAACAAGACTTTATTCTATGGCCAGTACACGCGTACGAAGAGTTACTTTTCCAATTCGGAGCTGGCTTCAAGCGGCCTGCCGACCGCCGACGAGTTGCAGATTCTGGAAAAATACCGCGGTCGCGTTCCCGACGAGGTCTTCACCACTGAATATGACCCCCCGACGACCGATGGTTCCGGCAATATTCGCGACAACCTTCGCAAGGCGGTCGATCTGCTCAAACAGGCGGGTTGGGTAATCAAGGACAGGCAACTTGCGAACGCGACCAGCGGCCAACCAATGGCGTTCGAAATCCTGCTCGATAACCCGCTGTTCGAACGCATCAGTCAGCCCATGATCCAGAATCTCGAGCGGCTGGGCATCAAGGCGTCGATCCGCACGGTCGACTCGGCTCAATATGAGAGTCGCTCCGACCACTATGATTTCGACATGATCGTGGAGACCTTCGGCCAGTCGCTGTCGCCCGGCAACGAGCAACGCGATTTCTGGAGCTCGAAGAGCGCCGACACGCCCGGCGGACGCAACAAGATCGGCATCAAAGACCCCGTGATCGACGAACTAATCGACCTCGTCATCTCGGCTCCCGATCGCGAAAGCCTGATTGTGCGAACACACGCCCTGGACCGTGTCCTGCTGTGGGGGCACTACGTCATCCCCAATTGGCATATTCAGGCGTGGCGCGTGGCCTACTGGAACAGATTCTCGCGCCCCGAGAAGACCGCGAAATACAGCCTCGGATTCGATACTTGGTGGATCGATACTGCCAAAGACGCCGCGCTTGGACCACGCAAGACGAACTGACGCGATGCCGCGAACGTCTTGCGCGCCCGACACATGTTCCGGTCCACGGGATACCCCCAGTTCGCTCCCTTTAGAATCGCCATTCGGAGTCAATTCCACGTCGGACTGCACGACGAGGTCATGACAAGGCGCCCTCAGTTCCTCGTCTAACAGGCACCCATTCACATGCTCGCCTATATCGTCCGCCGCCTGCTGCTCATCATCCCGACTCTTCTCGGCATCATGGTGATCAATTTCGCGGTTATCCAATCCGCGCCCGGCGGCCCGGTCGAACAGTTGATCGCCCAGATTCAGGGTACCGCTGTCTCAGCCACCGCGCGCATCACAGGAAGCAGCGGCGAGGTATCCACGACACAGAGCCAGCAACCGGCGACGGGCGGCAGTCAATCCAGCACCTACCGCGGCGCCCGCGGCCTCGACCCAAAACTCATCAAGGATATCGAGAGACAGTTCGGCTTCGACAAGCCTCTGTACCTGCGCTTTCTGCAAATGATGCGAAATTATGTGCTCTTCGACTTCGGCAATAGTTTCTTTCGCGGTCGCCCGGTCGTCGATCTGGTGATCGAGAGGATGCCAGTGTCGATTTCAATCGGGTTGTGGACGACGCTGCTGGTGTACGGGATATCGATCCCGCTTGGCGTCGCAAAGGCCGTCCGTGACGGTTCACGCTTCGACATATGGACGAGTTTCGTCATTTTCGTCGGCAACGCCATACCGAGCTTCCTCTTTGCGATCTTGCTCATCGTCCTTTTTGCAGGCGGCCGATACTTCGACTGGTTTCCGCTGCGCGGCTTGTGGTCGCCGAATTGGGACAGCCTGGACTGGCCGCACAAGATACTGGACTACCTCTGGCACATGACGTTGCCGATCGTTGCCATGCTCATTGGGGGTTACGCCAGTCTGACCATGTTGACGAAGAATTCGTTCCTAGATCAGATCCGCCAGCAATACGTCGTCACGGCCCGAGCGAAAGGACTGGCCAGCCGCCGGGTGCTTTACGGTCATGTCTTTCGGAACGCGATGCTGATCGTAATTGCCGGCTTTCCGGCCGCCTTCATCGGAATGCTGTTCACTGGCGCATTGCTCATCGAAACGATCTTCTCGCTCGACGGTCTCGGGCTTCTCGGCTACCAGGCGATCATCGTCCGCGATTTTCCGATCGTCTTCGGCGATCTGTATTTTTTCTCGTTGCTAGGGTTGCTTCTCAAGTTGGTCGGCGATCTCACATACATGCTCGTCGATCCCCGAATCGACTTTGCGAGCCGATCCTCGTGATGGAGGTTCGAGCCGGTCCATTGTCGAGGTGGCGATTGAATCCACTCAATCGCCGGCGCCTGCAGGCTTTCCGTGCCAATCAACGCGGCTATTGGTCGTTTTGGGTATTTTTCATTCTCTTCAGCATCACAGCGGTAGCGGAATTCGTTGCCAACGACCGCCCACTGCTGGTCCGCTATGATGGAGAGCTTTATTTTCCGGCACTCAAGGCTTATCCGGAAACAGCCTTCGGCGGAATCTTCGAGACCGAGGCGGACTATCGCGACCCCGAGGTCGTGCGGTTGATCCAGGAGAAGGGGTGGATCGTCTGGCCGCTCATCCCCTACCGCTACGATACGGTCGTGACAGACCTGCCGACCCCGGCGCCGTCGCCGCCAACCGTGGAGAATTGGCTGGGAACCGACGATCAGGCGCGCGACGTTCTCGCTCGCGCGATCTACGGTTTTCGCATTTCGGTCGTCTTCACACTCTTGCTGACGCCCATCACCACCATCATCGGCATCATCGCGGGCGCGGCCCAAGGCTACTTCGGAGGCTGGTTGGATCTTGCGTTTCAGCGATTTCTGGAAGTCTTCGATTCGGTGCCCGTTCTGTTCATTTTGATAATCCTCGCTGCCATCATCACGCCGAGCTTTTGGTCTCTCCTCACCATCATCGCCATCTTCGGCTGGACTTGGCCGATCGGTCTGGTGCGCGCGGAGTTTCTCCGCGGCCGGAATTTTGAATATGTGCGGGCGGCCAAGGCGCTCGGTGTCGCGGATTGGGTGATCATGTTCCGCCATCTGCTGCCCAACGCCATGGTGGCGACCATGACCTTCCTGCCGTTCATCCTGTCGTCGTCGGTGATGACCCTGACCGCGCTCGACTTCCTCGGCTTCGGCCTGCCGCCGG
>JBGPEQ010000150.1:0-8198 GCA_041482855.1 Dongiaceae bacterium
ATCCTGAGGAGCGCCCTCCCCTCGGGACGCCGCCTTGCGGCGGCTCCTCGGGATGAGAGGGCGCGTCTCGAAGGACGCACGACATCGGTGCAGCTCTCTCAGAGGGCGCCTTTTGGATTTCTTCACAAGCGCTTTCGCGGGATTGACACCGCGGGGGAGACGGGCGCGATCCGGCGATCTCGGTACTTCGACCGCTACGCCAGATCCACATCGGCGAAGGGATGCTCGCCCGGCCGTCCCGGGGCGAAGCGCCAGTGCGGGCGGCGTTTGCGGCGACCGATGGCGGGCAAGGCGATCAGCGAACTGGAGACGGTCGCGAAGCCCGAGGGGGTCGCGAAGGCCATGGCGTCGGTCGGCTGGTCGCCGGCGGCTTGATCGCCGCTGCCGAGCAGCGCTTCCCACGATCGCCACTCGCCGCTCTCCGGGTCGGGAGGTGCGGCCTGCTCGAAGCGCGGCAGATAGGAACGCATGCGCTGGCTCTTGGCGGTGTCGTTGCGGTCGTGGGCGGTAATCATGGAGACGCCCGGCGGCAGCGGCCACACTTCGATCCAACCCCTGGGATGCCCGAGGCTGCGCAGCCAGAAGGCATCGCGGTTGTCGGCGACCACCATGTTGAAGGCGCGGTAGGCGGCGGGATCGAGCGCGCCCAGCGCCTCGGCCGCCGCCGCCGCGTCGGCGTGATCGAGGGCCTCCAGCACCAGCTCGCCACGGCTGCGGCGGCCGGGCTGCGGCCCCAGCGTGCTCATGCGGTTCATGATGGCGGCGACCACGCCCTCGTCGTTGACGCCGAGCCAGCTGCCGCCGGCGAGTTTGTCCAGGCCGGCGACGACGTTGCGGCGGTCCGGCCAGTGGCGCGCCGGCGGCGCCCAGGGGCGGCCCGCCATCTCGTCCCTGTTGGCGCCGAGGATGAGCGGCCAGGCATGGTCGGGGCGATAGAGGATGACGACGCTGCACATGCGGGATTTGCCGAGCTTCGCTCTCGTCCGCTATAACCTTGACCCGCCCATGGGCGGGGCCACATACCATTCAGAGGTCGGCATCCGGGAGCAGCAGCAGCATGGCGACGTTCGACGACCGCGAGAAGGGCTTCGAGCAGAAGTACAAGCACGACAAGGAGCTTGAGTTCAAGGTCAATGCCCGCCGCAACAAGCTGCTGGGCCTGTGGGCGGCCAAGGAGCTGGGCATACCGGATGCGGAGGCCGAGGCCTATGCCAAGACCGTCGTCATGGCCGACTTCCAGAAGCCGGGCGATGACGACGTGGTCGAGAAGGTCGTCGCCGACTTCAAGCAGAAGGGCATCGAGATGAGCGAGCACCGCGTGCGCAAGCACATGGCGGAGCTGCTGGACACGGCGCGCAAACAGGTGATGACCGAAGTGAAGTAGCTGCCGCCAGGGGGAGCGGGACGATGCCACGTTCGACGGTTCGGGCCAGCACGGCAGCGCTCGTCGCGCTTGCGTTGTCGCTCGCGGCGGCAACCGCGTCGGCGGAGACGCTGAACGAGGCGCTGGCGACCGCCTATGCCAACAATCCGACCCTGCAGGCGGCGCGCGCCCAGCTGCGCCAAGTCGACGAGCAGGTGCCGCAGGCGCTCTCCAACTGGCGCCCGACCGTGGATGTCGAGGGGGACATCGGGGCGGCATGGGAGAATGACGTCGTTAGGGGTGCGGCCGACGATCGAGGCACGCGCGCACCGAAGTCGGTCTCGCTCAACCTGACGCAGCCGGTCTACCGCGGCGGTCGCACGGTCGCCCAGCGCGACCAGGCCGAGAAGCTGGTCAGCGCCGGCCGCGCCCAGCTGACCGGCGTGGAACAGCAGGTCCTGCTGCAAGCCGTGACGGCCTATGTGGACGTGCTGCGCGACCTGCGCGTGCTCGACTTGACCAAGAACAACCAGGACGTGATCGCCGAACAGTTGAAGGCGACGCGCGAGCGCTTCGACGTCGGCGAAGTCACGAAGACCGATGTCTCGCAGGCCGAAGCGCGTTTGGCGCGGGCGGTCGCCGACCGCACCCAGGCCCAGGGCAACCTGACCTCGTCGCGTGCCGCCTTTCGACAGATCATCGGCATGCCGCCGGGCAAGCTCGACGTTCCCGAGCTTCCGATCGGCCTGCCCACAGGCGAGGAGGAGGCGGTCGCGCTGTCCGAGAACAACCCGACGGTGACGCAGTCCAACTATCTTGAGCAAGCGGCGCACGACGGCACCGATGTTGTGTTCGGTGAGCTGCTGCCGAGGATTTCGCTCGTTGGCTCGGTCGGAACGGCCGACGAGGTCTCGCGGAACGATGTGAGTGCCAGCCAGGCGACAATCTCGTTACTGGCCGTGATCCCGCTCTATCAGGCTGGCGGCGTGGAAAGCCGCGTGCGCGAAAGCAAGCAGCTGACGGCGCAGCGGCGCCAGGAGCTGGACGAAGCGCGCCGCCAGGCGACCCAGGACGCCACCACGGCCTGGCAGGCGCTGGAGACGGCGCGTGCGCAGATCGAGTCCTTCAACGCCGAGGTCGAGTCGACCCAGACGGCGCTCGACGGCGTGCGCCAGGAGCAGCAGGTGGGCCTGCGCACCGTGCTCGACGTGCTCGATGCCCAGCAGGAAGTGCTGAACGCCCAAGTGAGCCTGGTGACGGCGCGGCGCGACTCCATCGTCGCCGCCTATCAGACGTTCGCCGCGGTCGGCAAGCTGACGGCGGCGGACCTGCAGCTGCCGGTCGAACTCTACGATCCCCAAAAGCACTATCGCGAAGTGCGCGACAAATGGTGGGGCCTGAACGCCTCAGGGCAGTGAGGGCGGCACGGCTGCTATTTCTTGCACGATCACCCTGCGTCCTTCGACAGGCTCAGGATGAAGGGCAATTTTTGTGGCACAAAGAAAGGCCCTCATCCTGAGCCTGTCGAAGGACGCACGGTGCCGATCCCACGCTCGTGCCGCAGTGCCCGGCTCCAAGAAGATTAGTAAACCGCGCCGGCCGAGCGTTTGACGAGCTTGATCTGCCGTTCGTGCTCGACGCAATTCTTGAATTCCGGCGTGCCCGAGACGAGGCCGTCGGAGGCGCAGCGATCCGCGAACTCCTGCTCGAGGTCGACCTCCTTCGTGGCGGTCTCGCAGGCGGTGGGCAGAAGAACGGCGCCGATCAGCAAGGCGAATTGTCTCATGTCAGGCCCCCGTGCGCTGATTGATGACGGCGGTGGAATCTAGGCTTCGGAGGCGCGCCGTGTCAAACAGGCGGCGCGCACATCCGCACCGGGCTCAAGGGCGGCGCCGCGGCGCGGCATTGCGGCCGAACACGCGCTTGAAGATCGTTTCGACGTGCTTGGTGTGATAGCCGAGGTCGAATAGCGCGGCGAGCTTCTTGCCGGGTAAGTGCTGCGAGACTTCCTTGTCGGCCTGCAGCAGCTTGAGGAAGTCGCCGCCCTTTTCCCATACCTGCATGGCGTTGCGCTGGACGGCGCGGTAGGCGGCTTCGCGGCTCATGCCGGCCTGGATCAGGGCTAGCATGACGCGCTGAGAATGGACGAGGCCGCCGAGGGCGTCGAGGTTGCGGCGCATCGCTTCCGGATAGACAACGAGCTTGTCGACGACGCCGGTGAGGCGGGCGAGCGCGAAGTCGAGCGCGATGGTCGTGTCGGGCGCGATCACGCGCTCGACGGCGGAATGGGAGATGTCGCGCTCGTGCCAGAGCGCCACGTTCTCCAGCGCCGGCGCGACGGCGGCGCGCACGATGCGCGCGAGACCGCTGAGGTTCTCCGACAGCACGGGGTTGCGCTTGTGGGGCATGGCCGAGGAGCCCTTCTGGCCCGGCGCGAAATATTCCTCGGCCTCCCTCACCTCCGTGCGCTGGAGGTGGCGGATCTCGAGCGCCAGGTGCTCGATCGAGGCGGCGATCACGCCAAGGGTGGCGAAGAACATGGCGTGGCGGTCGCGCGGGATGATCTGGGTCGAGATCGGCTCGGGTGCGAGGTCCAGCTTCTTCGCCACATGCGCCTCCACGCGCGGGTCGATGTTGGCGAAGGTGCCGACGGCGCCGGAGATGGCGCAGGTGGCGATCTCCGCGCGCGCGGCCTTCAGCCGCTGCCGGGCGCGCGCGAAGGCGGCGTAGTGGCCGGCGAGCTTCAATCCGAAGGTGGTCGGCTCGGCATGGACGCCGTGGCTGCGGCCGATGGTCGGCGTGAGCTTGTGTTCGATGGCGCGGCGCTTGAGGGCGGCGAGCAGGCCGTCGAGATCCTTGAGAAGAATGTCGGCGGCGTGCGAGAGCTGCACGGCCAGGCAGGTGTCCAGCACGTCCGATGAGGTCATACCCTGATGCACGAAGCGCGCGGGCTCGCCGACATGCTCGGCCAAGTTGGTGAGGAAGGCGTTGACGTCGTGCTTCACTTCGCGCTCGATGGCGTCGATGCGTTCGACCTCGAACTTGCCGTTGGCCCACACCGCCTTCGCCGCCGACTTCGGGATGAGGCCGAGCGCGGCCATGGCGTCGCAGGCGTGGGCCTCGATCTCGAACCAGATGCGGAACCGGTTCTCCGGCTCCCAGATCTTCGTCATCTCCGGGCGGCTGTAGCGGGGGATCATGCGGTCGTGGGTCCTGTGGCTGGAAGGCGCCCGGTCGGGCGTGCTAGGTCTGGATTTCCTGTCGACCACCGGAGTAGCCCATGGCCGTCGTCCGCTCAATCCGATTCGACCGCAACGCGCCCGTCGATCCCGCGGCGCCGACAACGACGCACAACTGGTACGAGGACCCGAGCGGCGTGCTGGCCTCCGGCTTCTGGTCCTCGAAGCCGTACAAGGCCGAAATCGACTACACCGAAGACGAGTTCTGCTACATCCTGGAGGGCAGGGTGCGGCTCTCCGATTCGACGGGCAAGGTCGAGGAGTACAGGGCCGGCGACGCCTTCGTGATTCCCAAGGGCTTCAGGGGTGCGTGGGAGACGGTCGAGGCCGTGAAGAAGTTCTACGTCATCCACACGCCGAAGGGGTGAAGGCACCGCCCTCCCGACACGTTCGCATCTATGGCGCTGCCGGGCTTTGGAGTGGACGAGGTGGACGCGCCGTCAGACTTACCGCGCCGACGGCATAGGCGCCCGCCAGCATGACATTCCACAGGCGGGCGGTGAAGGCTTCGCCGGAGTCGGTGGGCAGCGGCGATACGCCGATGCCCAGCAGGAGGACGAAGGTGGCGAGGGCCAGCAGGAAGAGGGGCGCCTGCGGACCGCCGGTTGCGATGCGCCCGCCGAACGTCAAGGCGACCAGCAGCACGACGAGGACAAAGAAGATCATCCCGGGCTGCACGGTGATGAGGCCATAGGCGATCGTTGCGACGATGCCGCCGAGGACGTTGCCGAAGAGCAGGCCGAGCGCCGCGCGATGGGCCGTGCTGCGGTCGCCCAGGCGGAGGATCGAGACGATCACGATCAGCACGACGAAGGTCGTGCGGCCGCTGACCATGAAGGTCAGGAGGACCGGCAGCAGCAGCAGCGTGTTGAGGAGGGCCATCTTCGGTGAAGCCTCACGGGCCGGCGGCGCGGCGCTCGCCGCGGCCGCTGGCGCCGGGAATGCCGCGAACATCGCCCATGTCGTGAGGACGGCGATGGCTGCCGACTCGACGAGCGCGGCCGCCACGCCCGCCGCCGCCTCGATGGACTGCGTCGCCACCAGCGGGACCATGCAGCCGAGGATGAGCAGGAACGTGGCCGGCATGGCCTTGCCGGCCGTGTCCAGCAGGAAACCGGCGAACAGCATCAGCGCGACCAGCATCACATAAGCAAGCGGCTTGCCGGCGAACGCGCTGGCTACCAGGAGCGTCACGCCGCTGATGAGCGCGATGAGTATGAGGAGGCCGAGGCCCTGGCGCAGGGTCGGCGGCTGGCGCAACGCGGCCAGCAATTGCACCGCCAGGAGCGGCGGTAGGAAGGACAGCGGCGTGCCCCAGAGCTCGGCGAGCAGGAAGCCCAGCGCAACGCCGAAGCCGAGGCGGAGCGCCAGCCGGGCGGCGTCAGATGACATAGGTGAGGACGCTCACTAGCCGGATCCAGAGCCAGCCGATCGCGCCGGTGATGGGATTGTCGTCGGCGTAGATGATGACGTTGGCCTGCGAGTTGTAGCGGATGTTCGGCGGCGCCTTCTCGGTCGCGACCTGCAGGCGGACGGTGAAGCGTTGGGGATCCCGCACCCAGCCGCTTTGATTGCGGATCGTCGGCATCGCGGCGCTCGGTCCGGTCTGTCCGCTGCGGGCGACGCCCCAGCCGATGCTCTCGACCGACGCCGGGAAGACGCGGCCGGGCAGGGCGTCGAAGACGATCTCGGCACGCGCGCCCGGCGCGACCAGCTCCAGACTGTTCTCGCGGAAATCGGCGTTGACCCAGTAGTCGCCGATGTCGATGAAGCTCATCAGCGGCTGGCCGGGGCCGGCATATTGTCCGACCGTCAGCTGGAGGTTGGTGACGATCCCGTCCGCCGGCGCCAGCACGTCGGTGCGGACGAGGTTGAGGCGGGCCTGCTCCAGCGCCGCCATCGCCTCGCGGATCTGCGGGTTGTCGGCGCCCTGCGGCCCCAGGCTCTGGCGCGCTTTCTCGACCTCGGCCTCGGCCTGCTGCACGCCGGCGGCGGCGGCCTTGATCTGGGCGTTGGCCTGATCGGCGCGCGCCTTGGCATAGGTGCCCTTTTTCACCAGCTCGAGCACGCGCCAAGCCTGCTCGTTCACATTGTCGCGCGGGGCGTGGGCCTCGGCCAGCTTGGCCCCCGCCGAGGCCACCGCCGCCGTCGAGGCGCCGACGGATTGGCCGACGCCGGCGAGCCGCGCCTCCGCCTGCCGCACGGCGATCTCGTAGGAATCGCGATCGATGCGGAACAGCGGTTGGCCGGCCTTGACCACGTCATTGTCCTTGACGGCGACCTCGACGATGCGGCCGCCGACCTCCGGCGCGACGCCCACGACATAGGCCTGCACGACCGCCTGCGGCGTGTAGGGCGCGAGCCGATCGGAAAACAGGCTGTAGACGAAGATGACGACGCAGAGGATGAGGATGGTCAGGGTCCAGCGGCGGACCGGATTGGGGGCGCTCTTCGGCTTCGGCGCGGGCGCCGGTGCGGTTTCCGGATTCGTCATGGAGCTAGGCCTTGGCGGCCTTGTCCGGGAACCGGGCCTTGGCGCCGTGCGCGAACAGGGCGCGCAGCTTGTCCCAGAAATCGCCGCCGAGGACGAAGAAGCTCGCCACGAAGATCGCCTCGCCGAGCCAATCGAAGGGACGATCGCGCTCCCCCCATTGCGGCATCAGCTCCTCGACATACGGCATCAGCCAGCCCACCAGCAGCGGCAGCAGGAACATCAGCAGGCCGATGCGATAGCGCACCAGGCTGACCTCGCGCGCCGGTGCGATCAGGGCAAAGGCCTTGCCGAAGGCGCCGAACACCTTGGCCTTGAGGTAGGCGAAGCCGGGCTTGCCCAGCACGAAGATGATGGCGAGCAGGCAGAGCTTGGCGACGCCGAAAAACAGCACGGCCGACAGGATCGTCTTCCACTCCGGGGACAAGTCCGTGCTGATGATGAGAGCCGGACCTACGATCTTGGCCCCGATCCAGACCACGACGATCGCCCCGCCCGCAATCAGCCGCTCCGTCGGAGGAGCGGCAATGGGCTGGGCGGTGGCGGCGACCTGAGCCATCACGACCTCCCCCTTCAGATCCGGACGCCAGCCTACACCCGTTCGCCGCCGGGAACGAGTCCCGCCGTCGTCGACGCGCGGGCGTCAGCAATCTTGATTTTGACGCTCCCGCGGTGCCGGCAGAGAAGGGGACCGCCCCCTTCATTGCTCCAGGGCCGCGCTTCGCGATGTCCGTCGCTGCTGTCGGAGCTCAGTGCGGCTGCTGCGCAGCGATGAGCCCGAGGTCGATGAGCCCGAGGATCATCAGCTGCATGGCGAGCCCGGCCAGCAGCAGGCCGATGACGCGCGCCACGACCTGCATCGCGCCGCTGCCGCCCTTGCCGAGGATCTTGTCGGCGGACAGGAGCGCGACAAGGTTGAGCGCCATGATCGCCAGACTGATCACCGCTATGATGATCATATTGGACAGCTCCGGCCGCGCGGCGGTGAGCATCACCACGGCGACGATGCCCTGCGGCGTCGCCATCAGCGGCATGGCCAGCGGGTAGATGGCGACCGCGGTGGTCACGGCGCCCTCGGGTCCCTTCGCCTTCTTGTCGTCGCCCA
>JBGPEQ010000151.1:0-8188 GCA_041482855.1 Dongiaceae bacterium
GCCATGCTGCTCGACGTCGACGCCGTCGCCCTCTGCCTGGAGACCGTCGATGGCCAGACCGCCAAGCTGCATGTCGACGGCCTTCAGCTGCTGCCGGCGGGCACCGTGGACCGCGTGCTCGGCCCCGAGCGCGCCGCGCTCCTCCGCGACGACACGGTAGGCGATCCCGAGATCTTCACGGCCGGCGCCGGCCTCGTCCGCTCCGATGCGCTGATCCGCCTCAAGATCGGCGACGGCATGCCGCCCGGCCTGATTGCGTTCGGCACGCGCCATCCCGGCTATTTCGATCCCGGCCAGGGCACCGACCTGCTCCACTTCCTGGCCCGCATCATCGAGCATTGCATCCGCGCATGGCTCGAGCTGCCGCGGCGGACCGCGTGATCGCGGCGGCCGATCTGGCCGCCGGCATCGACGACTGGCAGCAGTGGCTGAAGCATGAGAGGCGCGCCTCGCCGCACACGCTGTCGGCCTACCGACGCGATCTCGCCGCGTTCCTCTCGTTCCTCGCCGGGCATCTTGGCAGGCCGGCCTCTTTCGCTGCTCTCGCTGCGCTGACGAGAACCGACTTCCGCGCCTGGCTCGCCGCCCGCAGCGCAATGGAGTTGCAGGCATCGTCGACGGCACGAGCCCTGAGCGTCGTCAGGAATTTTTTCCGCTTTCTCGCTAAGCATGGGCTCGTCAACAATGCGGTCCTGAGCACGGTACGCACGCCGCGGCTGCCGCACGCAGTGCCCAAGGCGCTCACGGTCGGCGAGGCCGCGGAAGCGGTCGATGCCGTCGGCGACCTCGCCGATGCGCCATGGATCGCCAAGCGCGACACGGCAATCCTGGCCCTGCTCTATGGCTGCGGGCTGCGCCTGGGCGAAGCGCTGGCGCTGAACCGCCGCGACGCCCCGCCAACGCGCGGCGACGAGATCCCGACTCTCGTCGTCATGGGCAAGGGCCGCAAGCAGCGCGCCGTTCCCGTGCTGCCGGCGGTGGTCGCAGCGATCGAAGACTATGTGGCCGCCTGCCCCTTCGACGGCGATGGCGAGACCCCGCTGTTCCGCGGCGCCCGCGGCGCCCGCCTCAATCCGCGGCTCGTGCAGCTTCGCCTGCAGCAGCTGCGGGCGCGCCTGGGCCTGCCGGATTCGGCCACGCCGCACGCGCTGCGCCACAGCTTCGCCACCCATCTACTCGCTGGCGGCGGCGATCTGCGGGCGATCCAGGAGCTGCTGGGACACGCGTCGCTGTCGACGACCCAGCGCTACACCGAGGTCGACGCCAGCGCCTTGCTCGCCGTCTACGACAAGGCCCATCCGCGCGCCCGCGGCGCGCGCTGAGCACCGCTGCGTCATGGCCGATTCGCCGACGGTCCGAATCCGCACGATCACGGCCGCAGATGCGGAGCCGGTCACGCGCATGTGGTCCGACTTCGCCCGCTATCTGCGCGGACTCGGCGACACCGATGAGCAGGGCTTCGGCGTCGAGGCGTTCCTGCGCGACGGCTTCGGCCCCGATCCCGCCTTCTCCGGCATCATCGCCGAGCGCGGCGGCGGCGCGGTCGGCTACCTGCTCTATCACTTCGGCTACGACGTCGATCAGGGTGCGCGGGTGATGTACATCGTCGATCTCTGGATCGATCCGGCAGCCCGGCGCGGCGGCATCGGCCGCGCCCTGATGCGCGAGGCGGCGGCCCGCTGCCGTGCCAAAGGCGGCATCGAGTTGACCTGGGCCGTGTTCGCGCCCAACAAGCTCGCTGCCGATTTCTACGCGCTGTTGGGGGCCCGGTTCTACAAGGCCACGAAATTCATGCACATATCGGCCGGCGACCTCTGATTAACCAACGGATTTAAGCGATCATTTACGGTTTCCGGTGTCTTATGACAGACGACGTGGACCGGGTCGGTCAGGCGTCGCAGAGATTCGCCGCGGGCGACGAGCGCGGCGGGTTCGTGGTTGGGAAAGATATGGAATTTCGCAACGCACACTTCCCTTTAGTGGCTGGGCTCGAAAGAGCGTGCCGCGCTCCAGAGGCCGCTTTACAGCTTCTTAACGTTAATGCCGGAACATGCGCCCGTGGTAAACGCCACGAAGCGAAAGGACTTTAGATCATGAAACGCGTCGATGTGATGATTGTCGATGACGACCAGGATCTGGCCGAGAGCCTCGCCGACCTGCTGTCGGCCAATGGCTATCAGGTGGAGGTCGCGAACAATGGTCGGGAAGCGGTCGAACGCTTCCGCGAGAAGGATTACGGCATCACCTTCATGGACGTGCGCATGCCCGTTATGAACGGCGTCGACAGCTTCTTCGAGATTCGCAAGATAAAGCCGGAGGCGAGAATCGTGCTGATGACCGGCTTCAAGGAGCCGATCGTCAACAGGGCGCTGGAAAACGGCGCCGTGGCCTTGCTCAGCAAGCCCTTCGATGCCGAGGCCATGTTGAAGCTCGCGGAGACCGTGCACTAACCGCCGCTACCCGCACTCCAGATTATCGGTCAAAGGCCGGCTCTTCAGCCGGCCTTTACCATTTTTACTAGGCCGACCTTAGGGTCGCGCTGGTAACCATATCCCATCCGGTTCGGGCATCCGCCCGACAGGCCACGATCGATGCCAAGGGTGGGAAATGAAGAAGAGCCAGTTCGTTCTGATCGTCGACGACGACCGCGATTGGGCGGAGAGCGTCGCCGACCTGTTCCTGGCCTATGGCTACGAGGTGGAGATCATCGCCAACGGCAAGCTGGCGGTCGACCGCGCCCGCCGGGCCGATTTCGACATCGTCTTCATGGACGTGCAGATGCCCATCATGAACGGCGTCGACAGCTTCTTCGAGATCCGCAAGTTGAAGCCGGCCGCCAGGATCGTGATGATGGCCGGCGCCCATGAGCCGCTGGTCGGACGCGCGCTCGCTGGCGGCGCCGCGGGCCTGCTGGAAAAGCCGTTCGCGTTCGAGCG
This sequence comes from Dongiaceae bacterium, assembly GCA_041482855.1. Lineage (GTDB taxonomy): Bacteria > Pseudomonadota > Alphaproteobacteria > Dongiales > Dongiaceae > JBGPEQ01. The sequence goes on from JBGPEQ010000151.1 coordinate 2,937, forward strand.
CATGCTCGAGATCATGGAGACGGCCGCGTAGCCGCCGCTCCGGAGACGGCCGCGTAGCCGCAGCTCAGATGTGAATCGCGCGCCCGGCAACGCCGAGCGCCGCCTCCTTCACCGCCTCGTTCAGCGTGGGATGCCCGTGGAAGGCGCGCGCGATATCCTCCGCGGAAGCGCCGAACTCCATCGCCATCACGCATTCGTGGATAAGAGTGCCGGCCTCCGGCCCGATGATGTGCGCGCCGAGCACGCGATCCGTCTTGGCATCGGCCAGGATCTTCACGAAGCCGTCGGTGTCGGCGTTGCAGCGGGCGCGGCTGTTGGCAGTGAACGGGAACTTGCCGACCTTGTAGGCAATGCCCGCTGACTTCAGCTCCTCCTCGCTCTTGCCGACTGTGGCCACCTCTGGCCAAGTGTAGACGATGCCCGGCACGGTATCGTAGTTCACATGCCCGGCCTGCCCGGCGAGGATTTCGGCAATGGCCACGCCCTCCTCTTCCGCCTTGTGGGCCAGCATGGGACCAGAGATGACATCGCCGATGGCGTAGATGCCCGCGACATTGGTGCGGAAATGCCCATCGGTGACGATGCGGCCCTTGTTGTCGACCGCGACGCCGGCGGCTTCCAGCCCCAGACCGTTGGTATGCGGCCGCCGGCCGATGGCGACGAGAACCACATCGGCATCGAGCGTCTCGGCCTTGCCGCCGGCCGCCGGTTCCAGGGTCAGCGTCACACCCGCTTTGGCCTTCTTTGCCGCCGTCACTTTGGTGCCCAGGCGGAAGGTCATGCCCTGCTTGGTCAGGACGCGCTGAAACTGCTTGGCGATCTCGCCGTCCATACCCGGCACGATGCGGTCGAGGAACTCGACGACCGTGACCTTGGCGCCGAGCCGCCGCCACACCGACCCCATCTCCAGGCCGATATAGCCGCCCCCGACGACTACCAGATGGTCCGGCGCCTTCGCCAGCATCAGCGCGCCGGTCGAGGAGACGATCTGCTGCTCGTCGATCTCGACACCCGGCAACGGCATCACCTCGGAGCCGCTGGCGATGACGATGTTCTTGGCCTCGATCGTCTGCCCGGCTGCACCGTTGGCCGCGACGGAGATCTTGTTGGCGCCGAGCAAGCGAGCCGCACCCTTGATGTACGCGACCTTGTTTTTCTGGAACAAGAACTCGATGCCCTTGGTCAGGTCGGTGACGACCTTGTCCTTGCGGCCCATCATCGTCGGCAGATCGAGAGCGGCACCGCTGACCTTCACGCCGTGCGCCGCCAGGCCGTGCGCCGCCTCCTCATACTTGTGCGAGGACTGCAGCAGCGCCTTCGAGGGAATGCACCCGACATTGAGGCAGGTCCCACCGAGCGCGCCGCGCTTCTCGACGCAGGCAGTCTTCAGGCCGAGCTGCGCCGCGCGGATCGCGCACACGTAGCCGCCGGGTCCGCCGCCGATGACGACGAGGTCGAATTGGGTGTCCGCCATTGTTCTATCCCATCGAATGGATTGGATTTCTGATATCAGCGCGTCGCGCGCTACCGCACGAGCACCGCCGCCCGCTCGCGCTTCTTGCCATAGCTGGTCACGCCCTCGAAGAGCGCACGCGGGATCGGCACGCCCGTCATGTCGCGCGGCACCTTGCCCTTCGCACGATCCACCCAGGGGTCGTTGACGTAGACGTTGTCGTCGTCGATCTTCGTCACCACGAACCAATGCGCCGTCGGATCGTTGTGCAGGAACTCCATGCTGTTGAGCACGATCGGCAGGGCGCCGGCGCGCAGGGCTGCCGCGAGATCGTCGATGTCCAAGCTGTCATAGCGCACTGGAATGCCGGCAGCGCGCGCTTCCCTGAGATCGCGCTCCTGCAGCACGCGCATGACTTCGGCGCGCTCCTTCGACTCCGCGCGGTCTCCGAGCAGGACGCCGCGGTGATTCACATGCACTTCGGCGCCGAAGCCGCGGCGATGGGCCGCCAGCGCCAAGCCGAGCGCACTGCAGCCGCCGTGGCCGCCCGACGGCCCCATGAAGATGGTGTTGGCCTCACGCCAGAGCTGCAGTTCGAGAGATCGATCGGCCTTCACCGATGGCTTCAGCGCCTTCATCGCCATGATCGCCGACGATGGGCCGCAGGTGAAGTCGGTGGTCTGACCGTAGTGCGGGACGGCGCGCGCTTTTCTTGGCGGCGCCGCCTTCCGGCGCTTCGCTCGCTCCTTCGGCACCGGCCGCTCACATATCCAGAAGGATGCGCTGAGGATCCTCGATGCATTCCTTGACGCGCACGAGGAAGGTCACGGCCTCGCGGCCGTCGATGATGCGGTGATCGTAGGAGAGCGCGAGATACATCATCGGCCGCACCTCCACCTTGTCGCCGATCGCGATCGGGCGCGGCTGGATCTTGTGCATGCCGAGGATGCCGGATTGCGGCGGGTTCAGTATGGGCGTCGAGAGCAGCGAGCCATAGACGCCGCCGTTGGAGATGGTGAAGGTGCCGCCGGTCAACTCCTCGATCGTCAGCTTGCCGTCGCGCGCCCTGCGGCCGAGTTCGGTGATCTTCGCCTCGATGGCGGCGAAATTCAGCTGATCGGCGTCGCGCACGACCGGGACCACCAGCCCCTGCTCGGTGCCGACGGCGACGCCGACGTCATAGTGGTTCTTGTAGACGATGTCCTCGCCGTCGATCTCGCCGTTGACCGCCGGGATCTCCTTGAGCGCGACGATTGCCGCCTTCACGAAGAACGACATGAAGCCGAGCTTGACGCCGTGCTTCTTCTCGAAAGCATCCTTGTGCAGGTTGCGCAAGGTCATGACGTTCGTCATGTCCACCTCGTTGAAGGTGGTGAGCATGGCGGCGGTGTTCTGCGCCTGCTTCAGCCGCTCGGCGATGCGCTTGCGCAGGCGCGTCATGCGCACACGCTCTTCGCGCGCACCCGCCGGCCGGGCGGCCGCAGGCGCCGCTGCGGGGGGCGTCGCCAGCGGGGCGGCAGGGGTCGGTGCCGGACTCGTCGGCGCTACCGGCGTGATCGTCGTCTTACCGCGCGCTTCCAGGAAGGCCAGCACGTCTCCCTTGGTCAGCCGGCCATCCTTGCCGGAGGCAGCGATGTCAGTCGGATCGAGCTTGTTCTCCTCGATCAGCTTGCGCACGGCCGGCGCCAAAGGTTCCACCGCGGAGGCGGGCTTCGGCGTCTCCTTGACCGCCGCCTCGGCGGCCGGTTTAGGTGTCGGCGCCACCGCGCCGTCTCCGATCACACCGAGCACGGCTCCAACCTCGACGGTGGTTCCGGCCTCGACTTTGATCTCGCTCAGCACGCCAGCGGCTTTGGCGAAGACCTCAAGCGTTACTTTATCCGTTTCCAACTCAAGCAACGGTTCGTCGATTCGTACTGGCTCGCCCACCGACTTGAGCCATTTGGCGACCGTCGCTTCGGTGACCGATTCACCCAGCGGCTCCACCACGATATTTGTTGCCATGACGACCTCGTTGCCGGGTAAGAAACGCCCGCTCAATTCTTGGGTAGAGTCAATGCCTCGTCGAGAAGCTGGGCCTGCTCGCGATTGTGACGGCGCAGAAGGCCGGTCGCCGGCGACGCCGCAGCTGGCCGGCCGGCATAGGGCAGGCGCGATTGCCGGTGCTTGATGTCGGCGAGCACGCGCTCGATCTCCGGCTGCACGAAGCTCCAGGCCCCCATGTTCTTGGGTTCCTCCTGGCACCAGACGACCTCCGCCTGCGGCCGCGCGACAAGCTCCGCCGACAGCGCCTTCGACGGGAATGGATAGAGCTGCTCCATGCGCAGCAAGGAGATGTCCTTGATTCCGCGCTTCTCCCGCTCCTCGAACAGGTCGTAGTACACCTTGCCGGAGCAGATGACGACGCGCTTGACCTCGCGGTCTTCGCATAGCGGCGCATCCTCATGCAGCAGGCGGTGGAAGTTAGTGCCCGGTCCCATGTCCGCGAGTTTTGCGACGCACAGCTTGTGCCGCAGCAGCGACTTCGGCGTCATGATGATCAGCGGCTTGCGGAAGTTGCGGTGCAGCTGTCGCCGTAGCGCATGGAAGAGGTTCCATGGCGTCGTGCAGTTGATCACCTGCATGTTGTCATCGGCGCACAGCTGCAGGTAGCGCTCGAGCCGCGCCGAGGAATGCTCCGGCCCCTGCCCCTCGTAGCCATGGGGCAGCATCATCACCAGCCCGGACATGCGCAGCCACTTGCTCTCGCCCGAGCTGATGAACTGGTCGATGATGACCTGGGCGCCGTTGGCGAAGTCGCCGAACTGGGCCTCCCAGATGACCAGGGAACGCGGGTCGGCCAGGCTGTAGCCATATTCGAAGCCGAGCACGCCAGCTTCGGAGAGCGGGCTGTCGATGACCTCGAAATGGGCCTGCCCCGGGCGGATGCTGTTGAGCGGCAGATACTGAGCTTCCGTCTCCTGGTCGACCAGCACTGCATGCCGCTGCGAGAAGGTGCCGCGGCCGGAGTCCTGCCCGGACAGTCGCACCGGATGGCCCTCGATGAGCAGCGACCCGAATGCCAGGGCCTCGGCCGTCGCCCAATCTAATCCCTCTCCGGACTCGAACATCTGTTGCTTGTTTTGCAGCAGCCGCTGGATCTTGCGGTTGGCCGTGAAGTCCTTGGGGACTCCGGCCAACGCCTTGCCGATTTCCTTGAGGGTCGCCATCTCGACTGCGGTCTCGCCCCGGCGATCCTCGCCTGAAGCGATCTGAAAGCCGGACCAGGCCCCTTCCAGCCAATCCGCCTTGTTCGGCTTGTAGCTCGATGCCACCTCGAACTCGCCCTGCAAGCGGGCCTGGAAATCGTCGACCACGCGCTTGGCTTCGCCTTCGCCGATTACGCCTTCCTTGACCAGGCGGTCGGAGTAGATCGCCCGCGTCGTCGGATGCTTGGCGATCTTCTTATACATCAGCGGCTGGGTGAATGCCGGTTCGTCGCTCTCGTTGTGGCCGAAGCGCCGGTAGCAGAACATGTCGATGACAACGTCCTTCTTGAACTGCTGGCGGAACTCGGTAGCGATGCGCGCCACATGCACGACCGACTCGGGATCGTCGCCGTTCACGTGGAAGATCGGCGCCTGGCAAATCCTGGCGACGTCCGAGCAGTAGGGGCCGGAGCGTGAATTCACAGGATTGGTCGTGAAGCCAATCTGGTTGTTGACGATGAAATGCACCGTGCCGCCGACGCGGTACCCCTTGAGGTCGGAGAGGTCGAGCGTCTCCGCCACCAGCCCCTGGCCGGCGAAGGAGGCGTCGC
>JBGPEQ010000152.1:0-8164 GCA_041482855.1 Dongiaceae bacterium
CGTGCGGATCGCCGTAGCCGCCATTGCCGATGGAACGGCGGGCGATGTCGCGCACCGCGTCGACCGCCTCCTCGAAGGAATCGAAAACGCCGCGCGTGACCAGAGAATTCGCGTAGTGTCCGGGCGAATTCGTTGAAATCATCACGCCGCCGGGAATGCGGCGGTCGTGGTTGAGCGTGCGATGGGCCGACGGATAGAACAGGTTGATGCCGCCCTTGAACACCGTCAGCTCGCCATTGACCCGGAGCGGCATCGCCTCGGTATAGATCACGTCCGCCTCGACCGGCGCATGCTCCGGCAGGTAGAGATCGCCGATGCGCTTGCTCACTTCGACCAGGAACGGACAGGGCTTGGCGTAGGCCAGCCGGCGGCTGTTGAACATGATGAGAAAGCCGTGGGCGATCCCGTCTGCGCAGCGATCCTTCCAGGCGCGGCGCGCAGCCTGGACCTTCTCTCGGACGTAGGAGTCGCTCTTGCGCATGTCGGCGTCATCGATCCAGCACATGTCGATGCCGATATGTTTGAGACTCTTCGAACCCAGCCGGCCGAACAGACAGGGCTGATAGCGGGCGCTCCACTTCAGGAAGGTCGCCATTTTCTCTTCCTTGCCGACGTCATCGCCAAGGAGGACCGCATTGCAGTGGTCGATGTCGTCGCCAAAGGAGTATTCGCGCGGATGGCACTCCAGTTCATCCAGCATGGCATTGAGACTGGGTTCGTTATCCGACACAAAGCAATCGAGCAGCATAAAATCCCTCCGGGCCGCAATCAGTTCGTAGCTCTTGCCCCACCAGCCGATATTGATCCGGATCACCCGATTTATTGCCGGGCAATTGCTCATACTAATAATTCGTTAATGTTAAATTTGGGTAAACGGGTGCGGCGCGGCCAGCGCCAAGAACGCGTACCCGCGCGCCCCGTCAACCACCGTGATATGCACTAAATCCTAGCGATCCGAACTGGTTGATCGGCTGTGCTTATGCGTCACGTCATCGGACGCGAAACTTGGCGACCACAGCTTCGTCAATACCTACGCCCAACTCCAGAGCCATCGGCACGCGCCCCATGCCTTCATCTCAAGTCCGCGATCGATATTGCGCTTTACCTGATCCGGCGCGGCGCCGAGGGGCTAGACCGTGCCGCAATGACTTCGACGCCGGTGATCTTCAAAGTTCCCCCCTGTGCTTGCCGCGCGGCCTTTGCAGCTTTTCCATCAATATCGAGCATACGCCGAGTGTGCAATCCGACTCCCGACCAAGCCATCGCCTTGACCGGAGGTTGCCCCGCTTCTAACGTTGCCCGCCGTGGCCGTGCGCCGCGTTCGGCAGTTTCCGATGCGACGGACGCCCGATAACAACAATTCAATAACGGGAGGATTCCGATGACGCACAACGACGTTCAACAGAGCTGGAACGCAGCGATGGCCGATTGGCTGTCGCGCCGCAGGTTCCTGGCCGGGCTGGCGGCGACGGGCGGCGCCGCCGCCATGACGCTAGCTTCGCGGCCGGCAGCGGCCAAGACCACGATCACCTGGATGGGATGGCAGGGCTACGAGACGCCGATCAAGTCCGGCACGTTTCTCGCCGACAACGACATCGATTTCCAGCCGACCTTCATCGCCTCCAACGAAGAGATCATCACGAAGTTGCAGGCTGGCGGCGTCGGCAAGACCGACCTCATCACCATGTATTTCGGCTACCTGCCGCTGATGGCCGAGGGCGGGCTGCTGGAGCCCATCGACACGTCACGCGTCACGCCCTTCGGCGATCTCGTCCCGCAATTCACCAGCCAGGAAGCGGTCAAGTACGAAGGCCAGCAGATGGGTATCCCCTGGAATTGGGGATCGCTGCCGATCATGTACGATCCCGCGGTCGTCACCGCGCCGCCGGCTTCGTGGTTCGACGTGATGAAGCCCGAATACAAAGGCAAGGTGGCGATGGTCGACGATCCCCTTGGCAACCTGCTGGTGTGGGGCCGCACGGTGACCGGGGCCGAGGTCGGCACGCTCCTCACCAAGGAACAGCTCGCCAAGGTCATCGACTTCATGATCGAGGTGAAGACCAAGCAAGCGCGCGCGTTCTTCGCGACCTACGGCGACATGGCCGACGCCTTCGCCCGCAACGAGATCGTCATCACTACCATCGGCTGGGAGGCGGTGGCGGTGTGGACGCTGCAAAAAGGCAAGCAGATCGCCTACAGCATTCCGAAGGAGGGCACGGGGATGTTCATGGACTGCCTGTGCATCCCCAAGGACTGCCCGCATGTCGATCTCGTCTACGGCCTCATCAACCACATCCTGTCGCCCGAGCCGCAGAAGCAGTTCGCCACCGAGCAGAGCGCGGGCATCACGAACCTGAAGGCGGTGCCGCTGCTGCCGGACGACCTGCGCAAGAGCTACAGCTACGGCGACATCGACGGCTTCATGCAGCGCGCCCGCCTGTTCCCCGTGCCACCCACCAAGGAAGGGCAATATGCCACATATGACGACTTCCTCGAGGAGTATGAGCGGCTGAAGCGGGCCTAGACCGCAGCATCGTTCCGGCAGGGCATGAGGGCCTCATCCTTCGACCCATCCAGGATGAGGCCCTTATGGTGAGTCTGTCGAAGCATGATCCCAGACAAGACCGTTGAAGTTCTGAAAGACGGCATCGCCGAGGCGATCGGTCGACGGCCGCGGCGGGCGGCGTTTGCGTTCCGAAGCGACCTGCGCCGTTGGCTCTTGCCGGCTCCGGCGGCGGTCGTATTCGCCGGGCTGTTCGTCGCGCCCGTGGCCTTCTTCTTCGCTATGAGCTTCTGGCGCAAGAAGGCGATGCGGCTGGTGCCCGATTTCACGTTCGATAACTACGTGGAGACCTGGGAGAAATACGCCGGGGTCATCGCCATCACTCTGGGGATCGCGCTGGCGACGGCGATCTTGACCACCGCCATCGCCTTCGCCTTTGCCTACCTGATCCGCTTCAAGGCGGGACGCCTTGGCCCAGCGCTGCTGTTTATCACCTTGCTGACGCTGTTCGGCGGCTACCTGGTCAAGATCTACGCCTGGAAGAGCATTCTCGGCAAAGATGGTATCCTGAATTCCGCCCTGTTGTGGTTGGGAATCGTGCGCGAGCCGCTGACGATCTTCATCTACAATCCCGGCGCCGTCGTGGTCACGCTGACCTACTTTCTGCTGCCGCTTGCCGTCCTGCCGATCTACGGTTCGCTGCGGACGATCGACGACGAGACGATCGAGGCGGCGAGAGATGTCGGCGCCCGCCCGCGCCACGCCTTTCGCGACATCGTGTTCCCGCTGGCGCGCCCGGGCACGCTGGCCGCCTTCACGCTGTCGTTCCTGGTGGCGGCCGGCGACTACGTGACTCCGCGCTTCGTCGGGGGGCCCTACACGGCGATGATCGGCGACTTCATCGAGCAGCAGTTCTCGCTGCGCTTCGACTGGCCGATGGGCAGCGCGATGTCGTTCTCGGTCCTCGCCGCCTGCATACCCGTGGTGCTGACAGCGGCCGCCTTGCTCTCCTGGTGCGGCCGGCGATGACGCGGGTTCTCGCGCCGCCGCTGTGGTTCGCCTTCGGCTTCGGGGTCGTCCTGTTCATGCTGACGCCGCTGGTCCTGGTGGTCGTCTTCAGCTTCGGCCGCAATGCCCTCACCAGCTTTCCCATGGGCGGCTTCACGCTGGACTGGTACCGGGCGCTGTTTGCCAACGACACGTTCTGGGGTGCGGCCAAGAACAGCGGGATCGTCGCCACCGCAATCGGCCTCGGCTCGACGGTGATCGGCACGATGGCGGCGCTCACCCTCTCACGGCTACCGGCACGCTACGCGCAGGTCGCCCTTCAGGTCTTCGGATTTCCCATCATGTTGCCGGCGCTCGTCATCGGCATCGCGCTGATGACCTATTTCGTACGCTTACTCGATGTCCCACTCGGTTTGCCGACCGTGATTCTCGGTCATCTCGTGATCACCCAGCCTTTCGTAATTCTCATCGTGCATGCCCGCCTGTCCGGCTTCGACTACAGCCTGGTCGACAGCGCCCGCGATCTCGGCGCTTCGCCGCTCGCGGCCTTCCTGACGGTGACGCTGCCGATCGTGCGCACGACCATCATCGGCGCCGCTCTCATCGCCATGGCCGTGTCGCTCGATGATTTCATCGTCACGTTTTTTTCCATCGGCAACGGCAATACGATCCCGACGCTGGTGTGGAGCATGGTGCGCACCACGCTCGATCCGTCGATCAATGCCAGCGCTACCATCCTGATCACGCTGACCGTCGGCGCCACGCTGCTGGCGCTGTGGCTCAGCCGATATCGGGGCTGACGGCGGGAGGGATGAACGAAATGGCGGACATGAATTTCAGCGATCGGACCGTGCTGGTGACCGGCGCCGCCCGCGGATTGGGCAAGCAGATCGCCAGGGCCTTTCATGCGCGCGGCGCGCGCGTCGCTCTCAACGACCTGAAGAGCGACGCGATTGCGGCAGCAATTGCCGACCTCGGCGCCGGACCGCGGTTGGCGGCCGCCGAAGCCGACATCGCGACAGCGGCAGGATGCGAGAGCGCCGTGCGCGCGACCCTGGAGCGCTTCGGCCGGCTCGACGTGCTCGTCAACAACGCCGCCATCAACTGGGAAATGCCGATTGCCGCCCACACCGAGGAGATCTGGGACAAGCATGTCGATACCATCCTCAAGGGCAGCTTCTTCTGCGCCAAGGCGGCGATTGCCGCGCTGAAGGCGAGCCGCGGCAACATCGTCAATATTGCCTCGGAGCTCGGGCTCCATCCCATCGTCAACAACGTCGCGTACTGCGCGGCCAAGGGTGGCGTGGTCAACCTGACGCGGGCGCTTGCCATCGAGCTGGCGCCGGAGATCCGCGTCAACTGCATCGCGCCGGGCGCCATGGATACGGAACTCATGCGCGATTGCGCCGAGGCCAGCGGCGACGCCGCCGCCTACTACCGCTATTACCAGAACTTCAATCCGCTGAAGCGGATCGCCAAGCCGGAAGAAGTGGCCGAGAGCGTCGTCTTCGTCGCCTCGGCCGCCGCCGCCTTCATGACCGGCGCCGTCATATCGGTGGATGGCGGCAGCATCGCCGGCCGCCTATGATCGCGCGGCGCAAGCGCGCGCCGCCGCCTGCCGACGGGCGCCGGCGAGAACGGTACATGGGGAACCACCGATGATGCGCTTTCTCTTGCTTTCGACTTGCGCGGGGATCGCGCTCGTGCTGGCGGCGGCGCCCAGCAACGGCCAGACGGTAGAGGACAACTGCGTGAAGGTGCTGGGCTATGAATCGAGCGGCGAAAAGCAATCGATGGATCCGTCCAGCATGTATTCCGGCGACGATGCCTATCAGATTTTCGCCGTGTACAATCGCCTGCTCGATCTCGACGACAACTTCCAGCCTGTCCCGGAACTGGCCGAATCCTTCGAGGCTTCGGCCGACGGCAAGACCTGGACATTCCATCTCCGCAAGGGCGTCAAGTTCCACGACGGCAGCGATTTCGACGCCAACGATGTGGTCTACACCTTCAAACGCCTGCTCGATCCGACACTGGCCGCCGGCGCCAGGCAATTGCTGACGTTCCTCGACGCCGACGGCATCAGGGCCGTCGATCCCCAGACGGTCACGTTCACGACCAAGGATCCGATCTCGGAGTTGCCGCTCCTCATCACCGATAAGTTCATGGGCATCGTGGCCGAGGGCGCCAAGTCGGAAGAACTGAGGCTGCACGAGAACGGCACCGGTCCCTTCGTGCAGGAAGAGTTCACGCCCGGCGGCGCGGTGCGCGTATTCGCGAAGAACCCGCACTACTGGAAGGCGGGCCGACCGAAGGCCGAGTGCCTGCGAGTCACCGTGGCGCAGGAGCCCGTCGCCGCGATATCCGCGATCAGGTCGAGCGAAGTGGACTTGGTGCTGAATGTCGACCCCTCCGTGGTCTCCACGCTGAAGGCCGATCCCAACGTGCAGCTGTTGCAGACCGCGGCGTCGAACTCCATGACCATGTCGATGTGGACGGACACGCCGCCGTTCGACGATGTGCGCGTGCGCCAGGCCATGAAGCTGGTGGTCGATCGCCAGGCGATGATCGAAACGGTGCTGCTGGGCTACGGCGAGGCGGCCGCCGACAATCCCATTCCCACGGGCTGGCCGGCCTCCTTCGCCAAGGACGCGCCGAAGGCCGACCTCGCCAAGGCCAAGGAGCTGTTGGCGGCGGCCGGGCATCCCGAAGGGCTGAAACTGGACTTGTTCACGGCCGATGTCGTGCCGGGCATGGTTCGCATGGCGCAGGTCTACGCCGAAATGGCCAAAGCCGCGGGCATCGAGATCAACGTCAACGTCACGCCGGCCGAGAGCTACTGGGACGATGTCTGGCAGAAGAAGCCCCTGGTCACCTCGGCCTGGTACATGCGGCCGGCGGGCGAAGGCCTCGCCTACGCCTATCGTTCGGGCTCGGATTCCAACGAAACGCACTGGAAGCGGCAGGACTACGACGACCTGCTGACGAAGGCCGGCGCCACAAACGATCCCGCCGAACGCACCAAGCTCTACCAGGCCGCCGGCAAGCTACTGGCCGACGAGGGCGGTGTGATCATTCCGATGTTCATTCATCAGATCCTGGCGCTGCGCAAGGGATGCAGCGGCTACCAGCCGCACGCCCAGAACTTCAACCTCGACTTCGAAGATATCTCCTGCGCGAAGTAGGGCGCGCGGCAAATCACGGAAGCCGGGCCTTTCCAAGACCGGGGCGAGCAGGCTATCCCTTCCTGGTCGGCCAGATCGGCAGGATGCAATCGGAGCACACTGGATGAGCATTGATGGACCCGTCCTCGTCACCGGCGCTGCCGGCTGCATCGGCGCCTGGGTCATCGCCGGCCTCGTGCAGCGCGGCCAAAGCCCGGTCGTCTTCGATCTGTCGGAGGATCGGCGACGCCTGCGCCTGCTGCTGAGCGACGACCAGGCCAATGCGGTCAAGTGGCTGAAGGGCGACCTGACGGACACGGCGGCGGTCGAACGGGCGGTCGGCGACAGCGGCGCGGCAGCGATCATTCACCTGGCCGCGCTGCAGGTTCCGTTCTGCAAGGCCGACCCGGTGCTGGGCGCCCGTGTCAACGTGGTCGGGCATGTCAATGTCTTCGAGGCCGCCCGCAAGCGGGGCGTGAAGCGCCTGGTTTACGCCAGCTCCATCGCCGCACTGCCGGTCGAAGGCGGCGCCTACCAGGCGAATCTCTATGGCGTCTACAAGGCCGCCGACGAAGGCATCGCCCGCATCTATGCGCAGGATTGGGGCGTCGCCAGCGTCGGCCTGCGTCCGCACACGGTCTACGGCCCCGGCCGCGACCAGGGACTGACCTCGGCGCCGACCAAGGCCATGCTGGCCGCCGCCGCCGAGAGGCCCTTCACGGTGCCGTTTCGCGGTACGCTCAATTTCCAGTATGCCGGCGAGGTCGCCGAAATCTTCATCCGCTGCGCCGAGGCGGAGGTCACGGCCGGCCACAGCGACGTGTACGACCTGCAGGGAACGAAGGCGACGGTCGAGGCGGTCGTCGACCGCATCCGCCAAGTCGTGCCGACGGCCAAGATCGCCGTCGATGGCGCCAACCTCCCCTTCCCCGTCGATTTCGACGATCGCCCCCTGCGCAAGCTGATCGGCAGCTGGCCGGCGACGGCCTTGGACACCGGCATCGAGCGATCGATCAGGATGTTCCGCGACCTGCTGAAGCGCGGGCTTGTCAGCGCAGACGCCTAGCGCGCCGATCGTCGCCAGCGGCCATGCGGCTCCTCTTTCTCGCCTTCGTAGCCTTGACCTCGGTCGCCGTCGGCCAAGCCTTGGCCCAAGATAGCGGCGAGGGCGGCGCCGTCACGCTCGTCAGTGAGCAGATAATCCTCCTTGCCACTGTCGTCGGCGCGGTCGCGACCCTGCCCGCATTGATCGAGTTCCTGATCGATCGTCGCAAACGCAAGGAGCGCATCGCCCTCAGCCTCGACGACCTGGCGGTCGCCGATCTCGAAGTGCGCCTGGCCGGCCTGGACGCGCTGCTGGCCGACATCGTCGACCTCATCGACCGCGCCAAACACCCCGAGGCCTATGCGTCGCTCAAGATCGGCAACGAGATCCTGATCATCGGTCCGGCTGCCAGCGGCAAGAAGACCCTCGCCCAGCGCATCGCCA
>JBGPEQ010000153.1:0-8152 GCA_041482855.1 Dongiaceae bacterium
ACCTCCCCCGACCTGCCACCCGGCACTGACTTCCCCCCGGTCAAGCGGCTGAATCCGCCATCCCGCAATCCCACCCCAAGCTGAGCCAGGGCAGCGCCGCCGCGGTAGGTTCGTAGCCGTTCTCAAGCGGAGGTCGCTCGATCGGTATCGCGATCCTTAGAGAGTGTCCGGCACTCGCCGAACAGTGTGCGACCCCGGCTCAATATGGATGAGAGGCACGCCAAGGCGCACAGCATACGCCACCACATCCGCGGTACCACCCTTGCCCTTCGCGGGTTCACCATTCCAAACCGCCCGGATGACGCCGTCCAAGGAACCTGGGCCACGGGGGCCCTGGCAGCCACAAGGGCTATTCAAGCGGCTACATGTCGCGTTTGTTGGCCAATCGGTAGATGATCCTGGCGGCCGCACGCCAGGTCATTAGAAACGCAAGGGCTCCAAAGAGACCAACCGGAATCCGAAGAATGAGCGACACGTTGGTGCGCCGAACCCACCAGAAGGCGATGGAAGCAAGCAACCCTAGGAGGATAGCCGTGGCTAGCAGGCTCCAAGTGGCGGGAGAATACCTCGCACCGGGCACAAGGACTTCGAGCTCCTGGAGACGACGGCCGATATCGATATTCATGGCCGCACGATCGACAGCATTCATCTGCGCCACGCGCTGCTCGATTGCAGCGCGGAGCTCAAGTGGATCGGTGATGTGTTCGAACCCGAAGGCGCCCTTCAGTGCCTGGAGCTCTTGGTCATTCATCGGTGTAGCCGCTTAAGTGTCAGTTGAGATGCGGCCTTGGCTCCGAGCGGCCGCAAATCCGTATTCCTAGCTTGAGATTCCGGGGTGGAAACCTAGGATTTACCGGGCAAAGCCCAGGTTTGCCAGAGCGAAGGCCCAGCTGGTACCCGAAGAAACCTGCTCAAACCATCTGACGGCAACAGGTTGCGGCGCAAAACGATGTGGGTGGCTGCCCAAAAACTGGGGTTGAGGGGGGGTGAAGCGGTTTTGGGCCTTACCTACATACCCGTCAAGAATGGGGGGATTGGCCCCCGGTCCCGCCCTCACCGCGCCAGCTCGATATACACGATCCGCCAGCGCCCCTCGAAGTGAATGAAACGGAACTCATCGGCTCCCGTCGTCCCGCCGCAATTCGGCACCGAGACCTCGGCCCAATCGCCGTCGAGTGTGATCCTGGCCTGGTCCACGAGCGCCGCGGCGCTGGATGGACAAGCCCGCGGGGCATCCGCCGGAGGGGCCGACCCGGCGGCCTTCGCGAGGCGCTCGGGGAGCCGGGCCGCCATTACGAGGGCCTCGGGAGCGGGGCGATGGGCGACCACCTTTGCCGGGAGGATGTCGGCGGTGAGTGTCTCCCAGTCCCGATGGGCCAGGCTGAAGTAGAACGCCCGGAGCGTCGTGCGGAGCTGGGCCCGCGTCGAGTCAACCCGACTGAGCGGCTGCTGGGCAGTCGCGGGAAGGGCCGAGGCTACCAGCAGCCCGATGAGTACCACGACGACTGGACGAATCGGCATATGACCGCGATACCGGCCCCTGGTCATGCCGCCGTTCTCACTCCGCATCATGAAAGATGATTCCCAGCGTGTGACGGTGGCCGGAGCGGATGCGGCTGACGCCGTGCCGCAGATTGACCCGGTACACTCCGCGCGTCCCCTGCACCGGCCGGTGATGGACGGCGAACGCCACAGCGTCGCCCTGCCGCAGCGCGACGACTTCCGGCCGCGACTGCATCCGCGGCCGCTGCTCGGTGAGCACGAACTCGCCGCCCGTGAAGTCCAGGCCGGGCTCCGACAGCAGGATCGCCACCTGCAGCGGAAAGGCCCGCTCGCCATAGAGGTCTTGATGGAGGCAGTTGTAGTCCCCCGGGCCGTATTGCAGAAGCAGCGGCGTCGGGCGGAGCTGGCCGGCCTTGTGGCAGAGGTCCAGGAACGCCGCATGCCCGGCCGGGTAGCGCAGATCGATCGCCATGCGCTCGTTCCAGCGATTGGCGATCGGCGCGAGCCGGGGATATAGAGCGGTCCGCAATTCTCCGATCAGCCCCGGCAGCGGGTAGGCGAAGTACTTGTACTCGCCTTGGCCGAAGCCGTGCCGGCCCATGATGACGCGGCTGCGAAAATGGTCGTTATTCCCGTAGAGCGACGAGATCGCCCGGCATTCGGGCGGGGTCAGCAGCCCTTCCAGCATGGCGCAGCCCTGCTCGTTCAGATCCTCGGCGATCTGCTTCCAATCGATCGCATCGACGCGATTGGCAAGGGCTCCGGGCGCTGGGGCGGCCAGCGCCGCTCTCGCCGCAATGTTCACGCCGCCGCCTCCCTTGCGAGCAAGGCGCCCTTGCGTTCGACGCCCCAGCGATAACCGGAGAGCGCGCCGTCGCTCCTCACCACGCGATGGCAGGGGATCGCCACCGCGATGGCGTTCGCCGCGCAGGCCTGCGCCACGGCGCGGACCGACTTCGGCAAACCGATGCGGCCGGCGATGTCGGCGTAGCTGGCGGTCTCCCCGGCGGGAATCTCGCGCAAGGCCTGCCAGACTCGCTGCTGGAACGCTGTGCCGCGCAGATCGAGCGCCAGGTCGAGGCCCAGGGCCGGCGCTTCTACGAAGCCGGCCACCTTGGCGATCAGGTCCTCGAAATCGGTGCCGCCGCCGATCGGGCGAGCCCGCGGGAAGCGGTCCTGGAGGTCGCGCGCGAGCGCATCGCGATCGTCACCCAGGAGGATGGCGCAGATGCCCCGCTCGTTGCGCGCCACCAGGATGGAGCCGAGAGAGCATTCGCCGACCGCGAAGCGGATCTCCGCGACTTGCGCTGCCTCTTGCTCCGACGCTCCCACCTGATCCGGTTTGCACCGCCTGCATGGACGGAAGCCCGCTCGCTCGGCGTCTTCGCGAGTCGCATGGAAGGCGACGTTCTCCGGCTTCGCGAGGCGTGCCGGACATGGCGGCCGGCAGTAGACGCCGGTCGACTTGACGGAGTAGTAGAATTTTCCTTCAAACGCGCGATCGCGCGCCACGACCGCCTGCCATCTCGGATCCTGCTCGGTCGGAACCGTGGCGAGGTTCGATTTTATGACCATAGCATTCATCGTCGTTTCCTTTCGCCAATTCGTATCCTGAGGCTTATGTAGCTGTCGCGGCCCGGCCCCGCACTCCGGCTCTTGCTCTCGAGTCAAGAATCTTGAGCGCGTCTCCTGGACGTAAGGATGTCAGCGTATCGGCCCAACAAAGGTGCCGCGATCAGTTCTGCGGCGCGCTGGCCAGATCGCAGCTGCCCACACGGCGGCCGACCTGCACTTCCGTCATCGTCATGTTCTTGCCGCCCATCACCATCGCAATCCGGCCCTTGAATCCGCTGGGCATGAGCGTATAGACGGCTCGCGCCTTGGCCGCGTTGCGCCCCTCGCACACGATGTCGAATCGTAGCGTGGCGCCATTTCGCTGGACGTTCCTGGCCGGACATTTCGCGAGCGGATTGTTGCCGCTCAGGACCGGGAGCGGGGCGCCGCTCATCGCTCCCGCATTGGGGAGGCAGATCGTCGTCGTTTTGTCGATTGCCCAATTCTCCACATGCGGCAGTTCGAGGCGAAACTTCACCTCGTAGGAGCCGCCTTGAACCAGGGCTTCCGTTTGGTCAGCCTGCGCGACACCGGCCAGGATCCCGAGGAGGGCGATCGTCGAAGTTGCTCGAGAGAACCTCATTTCAACGTCTCCTTAGCTCTGGGATCGATCCGACGTTGCCGGTCGCGACGATTGGCGGCCGGGAAACATCGTTCCTGTAAAGGTATCCAGCAGGACAGCAATGCACACTCCGTTTCTTGCGATCCAATAGGCGCGCCGGCGGCGACTTGACTGAACGTACTGCGGCTGCAAATCCGCGCCGAAGTCAGGATCGCGTGTCATCAGATTTGAGAAATAAGGGTCATCGATATTGACCCATTCCGCCCACCATTGCCGGAGCCGCCGGCGCGGGTGACAATCGCCGCCGATCCGGGATTCTCCTCTCAGCCCACCGCCCGCATGAACCAACTCTCCGGCGCCGAGGCCTTCGTCCGCATGCTGCAGAAGCATGGGGTCACGCATGTCTTCGGGCTGTGCGGCGATACCAGCCTGCCGCTCTATGACGCGCTCTATCGGCTCGATCATGGGATCACCCACATCCTCACGCGCGACGAGCGCTCGGCCGCCTACATGGCCGACGCCTATGCGCGGGTCAGCGGCCGCGTCGGCGTGTGCGAGGGGCCGAGCGGCGGCGGCGCCACCTACCTCCTGCCGGGCGTGGTCGAGGCCAACGAGTCCTCGGTGCCGCTGCTGGCGGTGACCACGGATATTGCCACTACCTCGCGCGGCCGCTTCACGCTCACCGAACTGGATCAGCAGGCGCTGTTCCGTCCGGTGACGAAATGGAACCGCGTCCTCGACAAGGCGTCCGCCATCCCCGGTGCCGTCCGCCAGGCTTTCACCCAGATGACGACCGGCCGGCCCGGCGCAGTCCATCTCGGCCTGCCCTATGACGTGCAGAAGGACCCGGTGGACGAGGATGACGTCTGGGCCGACCCGACGCTGAACCGCTGCCCGTCGCGCCGCACGGCGCCGGAGCAGGGTGCCGTCGAGGCTGCGGCCACGCGACTGCGGGCGGCGGTGAGCCCGCTCTTCATCTGCGGCGGTGGGGCGATCATTTCGGGCGCCGAGAGCGAGCTGCAGCGCTTGGCGGAGCGGCTGGGCGCGCCCGTCGCCACCACCATCAGCGGCAAGGGCAGCATCGCCGAGGACCACCCGCTCGCCGTCGGCGTCGTCGGCAGCAACGGCGGCACGCCGGAGACGCGCGCCATCGTCGCTGCGGCCGATCTCGTGGTCTTCGTCGGCTGCCGCGCCGGCTCGGTGACGACCGAGCGCTGGCGTCATCCGGCGCCGGGCACGCCCATCATTCACATCGACGTCGATCCCGCCGTGATCGGCGCCAACTACAAGACGGCGGTCGGCCTGGTCGGCGACGCCCGGCTGAGCCTGGCCGCCCTGAACGGAGAGCTCGAGCGGGCCAATCGATCGGCCTGGGGCGCCGATGCCGTCGAGCGCGCGAAGCGAGAGAAGTTCGAAAGCTTCCTGGCGCTGGCGCAGAGCGACGCGACGCCGATCCGTCCCGAGCGGATCGTGCTCGATCTCGAAGCCGTGCTGCCGAAGGACGCCATCGTTGTCGCTGATCCCGGCACGCCCTGTCCCTATTTATCGGCGTACTACCGGCTGGACAAAGCCGGCCGGTATTTCATCTCGAACCGTGCCCACGGCGCCCTCGGCTATTCGCTGCCGGCCGCTGTCGGCGCCAGCTTCGGCCGCCCGGGCGCCAAGTGCGTGGCGGTGATGGGCGACGGCGCCTTCGGCTTCTCGGTCGGCGAGCTGGAGACGCTGGTGCGCCTGAAGCTGCCGATCATGCTCGTTGTCATCTCCAACGGCGGCTATGGCTGGATCAAGGCCGGCCAGCGCACGGGCTATGGCGGGCGCTACTTCTCGGTGGATTTCGATCGCTCCGATCACGCCGCGATCGCCCGAGCGTACGGACTCAAGGCTTGGTGCGTGCATGAGCCCCAGGCGCTCCGCCCGGCTCTCGCCGCCGCGATCGAGGCAGATGGTCCGACGCTCGTCGATGTCATCGCCCAGCCGCTGCACGAGGCGCGCGCGCCCGTGTCCGAGTGGGTGGCCTGACCGCCTCGTCAGTGCGACAGGAAGACGGGCACCGTCATGTGCGCGAGGATATGGCGCGTGACGCCGCCGAGGACCCACTCACGCAATCGTGAGTGGCCGTAGGCCCCCATCACGAGCAGGTCGATGCTGTTGTCGGCGATGTCGGCCAGAATGACGTCGCCGACCGAAGTCTCCCGCGTGATCGTGCGCGCCGCCGTCACCTTCACACCGTGGCGCGCGAGATGCAGCGAGATATCGGCGCCCGCATCGCGCTTGTCATTGCCCGCCACGTCCGGATTGACCGACAGAACGGTGACGGCGTGGGCCCGCTTCAGGATCGGCAAGGCGTCGTTGACCGCGCGCGCCGCCTCGCGCCCGCCTTCCCAGGCCACCAAAACGCGCTGGCCCAGCACGGGCGGCGCACCGATGAACGGAATGATGATCGCGGGCCGGCCGCACGCCATCACGATGTCGGCGGGAAAATTTTGCCCGAGCGGCGAAAAATCGATCGGGTCCTGCTGTCCGAGGATGACGAGATCGCTGTGGCGGGCGTGCTGGACGAAGACGTCGACGGCGTCGAAGTCGAGCACCTGCACGATCCGGCCCTCGCCGGGGACGCCGACCCTTTCGACCGCCAGGCGAAAATCGGCCATGGCAGTCTCGGCCTGCTCGCGGATGGTTTCCCGCTGGCTGGCGATCGCCTCCGGCGGCACCATGCCCATGATCGTGGCGGGCACCGGCGGTTCGACGGCCAGACACAATCCGGTGAGATGGGCGCCATGGGTCTGCGCCAACTCGATGGCCGCCGCATAGCGCGCCGGCGCCGACTTGGCGCCATCGATCTGCACGAGAATGTCCTTGATCGCCATCGATGCTTCCTCTGCTGCCGGCATCACTTTATGGGCCGGTGGGGGCAGCGCGTTGACCTGCATCAAGGCCGCTTTCGGTCGCCCGTCCTATGAAACGGGGAGCGATGGCTGAACCCATCGTGTCGCACTCCACCATTGGCAAAGGAGGAACGGATCATGGCAGAAGCAGCCAGCAAGCTTCAGGTGAAGCAGGAAGCAAAACCGACAGCGGCGGTGGCGCGCACGTCTTCGCTGTGGCAGCCGTTCGAATCGCTACGGCAGGAGATGGACCGCGTTTTCGAGGATTTCACGCGCGGATTCGGCCGCTTACCGCTGAGCCGCAGCCTGTTCGATGCCGAACCGATGTTGCGCTACGAGAGCTCGGTCGGCCTCTCCGCGCCGGCGGTTGACGTCGTCGAGAAGGAGAATGAGTTCCGAATCACGGCCGAGCTGCCGGGGCTGGACGAAAAGGATGTCGAGGTCAACATCGCCGATGACGTCCTGAGCATCCGCGGCGAGAAGAAGGAGGAACGGGAGGAGAAGGCCAAGAACTACCACCTGTCGGAACGGCGCTATGGGTCGTTCCAGCGCACGTTCCAGCTGCCCGCCGGCATCGACGCCGAGAAGATCGCGGCAACCTTTCAGAAGGGCGTGCTGACGGTCACCCTGCCGAAGACGCCGGAAGCGCAGAAGAAGGAAAAGAAGATCGCCATCCAGGCGAAATAGCCGGCGCCTGCGCGATGACCCCGGCGGCACGCTGCCGGGGTCGTGGCCGGCGAACAACTCAGCCGCTTGACGAAAGACCGATCTCGTCGCGATATGATGGGGGAGGAACAGCCATGGCGGACCTGACGATCAGCCCGGAGACCGTGTGCTATCTCATCGTCAAGGCGCGCGAGTTCGATGTCAAAGTCGAGCCGACGGATCCGGACTCCGGCTCCAATCCGGCCGACGACAAAGAGATCGATATCCTCGAGGACCTGGCCGACGATCCGACCTTCGAGGAGGTGTCGGGCGCCCTCGGCGCACTGAATGACGACGAAACGCTGGACCTGGTCGCCCTCACCTGGATCGGCCGCGGCGACTATACGAGCGAGGATTGGCAGGAGGCGCGCGACCAGGCGCGCGAGATCCCGCTCGGCGATCGCCCGCGCTACCTGCTGGGCACGCCGCTCCTGGGCGATTTCCTGGAAGAGGGCCTGTCCGAGCTCGGCTATTCCTGCGAGGACTACGAGATCGACCGGCTGTAGGAGGTCGTCGACCGCCGCGAGCCGGCGATCACGGACGCTGGCCGGCGGGAGAGCGCAGATCGACCGACACGCAATCGTCGGTGTCGAGCGGCAGGTGCTCGCGATTGCCCGGGCGTATGTCGGTGGTGTAGGCCCGCACGATGTCCGACTCTGGATCGGTCGGCATCAGGAATTCATATTGGCTGCCGAGCTGGTACAGCATCCAGCAGTAGTCGCGGTCGGAGGCGTCGCCGCGGTAGCGGAAGCAGACGAAGTCATTGGCGATCCACCAGGCGCCGTCATGGGTGCAGCCGTCCCAATAGGCGGAGCGGCCATCCGGCGTGTAGTACTCGATCCAATTGATGCCGCCCTCGTAGCGTCCGTAGAACGTGCGATCG
>JBGPEQ010000154.1:0-8115 GCA_041482855.1 Dongiaceae bacterium
CAGAACGCGAAGGTGCCGGCGCCCGTCGGAGCCGCGGCGCGCGAGATGTTCACGGCGGCGCGTGCGCGCGGCTATGGCGCGGCGGACTTCTCGAGCATCGTCGACGCCTTCTGCGAGATCGCCGGCGTCGAGAAGCCGCGCTTGCCGGCGGGCTGGAAGCCTCCCACATAACGCCCGGGAGAGTCGCGATGTCCGATGCGAAAGGGCCACCCTTCCGCGCCGACCACGTCGGCAGCCTGCTGCGGCCGCCGGCGCTGCTGGCGGCGCGCGCGAAGCGTCAGGCCGGCGAGATCTCGGCCGCCGCGCTGCGCGAGATCGAGGATCGTTCCATCCGCGAGGCGGTCGCACTGCAGGAGTCAGTCGGCCTCCGCGGCATCACCGACGGCGAGTATCGGCGCACCTATTTCCATATCGATTTCCTGGAGCAGTTCGAGGGCATCGCCGTACGCGGCGGCATCACGACCAAGTTCCATCGCCACGACAAGGAGATCGATTTCGCCCCGCCGCGGCTCGAAGTTGTAGGGAAGCTGCGTCGACCGTACGCGATCGCCGGCGCCGACTTCGACTTTCTGAAATCGGTCACCAAACGTACGGCCAAGCTGTGCATCCCGTCGCCCACCATGGTGCATTTCCGCGGCGGCCGCGCTGCCATCGACAACAAGGCCTATCCGGACATGGAGGAATTCTTCGCCGACCTCGCGCGCGTCTACCGCGAGGAGATCGCCGACCTGGCGGCGCGCGGCTGCACCTACCTGCAACTCGACGACACCAACCTTGCCTATCTCTGCGACGAGAAACTGCGCCAGGGCGCGCGCGAGCGCGGCGACGATCCCGACCAGTTGCCGCATGTCTATGCGCGGCTCATCAACGATGCCATCCGCGACCGGCCCTCGTCGATGACCGTCTGCATCCATCTCTGCCGCGGCAACTTTCGGAGCGCCTGGGTCGCCGAGGGCGGCTACGACCCGGTGGCCGAGCCGCTGTTCTCCGAGATCGCCGTCGACGGCTATTTCCTCGAATACGACACGCCGCGCGCCGGCGACTTCTCGCCCCTGCGCTACCTGCCGAAGGGAAAGTCGCTGGTCCTCGGCCTCGTCACCACCAAGACGCCGGAGATCGAGTCCGCGGACGACCTCAAGCGCCGCATCGACTCGGCCGCCCGCTATGTGCCGATGGAACGGCTCGCCATCAGCCCGCAATGCGGGTTCTCCAGCACCGTCCACGGCAACGACATCAGCGTGGAAACGGAGATCGCCAAACTGCGCCGGATCGTCGATGTGGCCCGGCAAGTGTGGGGCGGGGACGCGATATGACAGAAACCGAACCATCCGCTCATCGTCATGTCCTGAGCGAACGCGCGTCGGCAGCTTCCAGATTTGTAGCGGTCTCAGACCAGATCGCGGGCGATCGCGCGGTCCCAGTCCTGCGCGAACACGCGGGTGTCGCCCTCGAACGCGGCAAGGGACTGCCGCACGAGAAAGGCGTCGGCCGTGCAGCGCAGCTCGATCTTGGCCTCGACGCGCACGCGCCAGTCGCCGCGCTCCCGCTTGACGGTCCAGGCAAGCGACGCCTTGGCCGACAGCGGATCGTCGCCGGCGATGCTGCATCGCTCGCTGATCTGCATGCCCGCGGCGATGCCGGTGGCATCGAAGCGCTCCATGCCGCTGTCATAGTCGGCCGCCATTTCCGCCGTATCGGCGGCCACGTCATAGTGCCAGAGACTATTGCCGCTTTCGGGCGCGAGCGCGGTCATTGCCGGCGGCGTGGCGCCCTCGGGCGCGCCGAAGGGAGGCAGCGCCGCATCCTCGGCCCGCACCGGTCGTTCGGGCAACGTCAGCACACTTGCGCCGGTGAAGATCGTCACGGTGGCCGGCGTCGGCGACGGCCAGACGATCGGCCAGTAGCTGGTAGAGAGCGCCAGTCGCACGCGATGCCCGGCTGGAAAGGCGTAGGCGATGTCGTTGAGTTGCAGCCGTATGCAGTAGCGCCTATCGGGCACGAGCGGCGTCGGCTCCTCATGCGAGTCTCGATGCGTGAGATTGAGCACGCCGTAGGTCACGCGTGCCGACGCGCCGCGTGCGTCGACATCGCACAGCCGCGCTACGATGAACGCCAGCGGCCGGTCGACCGCGAGCTCCAGCTCCACAGCCGGCGCGCCGAGTATTTCCAACCCGGCCGCCAACGGCAGCGAGTCGAAGATCAAGGAGTGGCCGTCATCGGCCTGCTGGTCGCTGTCGAGATCGGCGCCGGTGGCGTAGGGGCACCAGGCTCCGGATGCGCGGCCGTTGTACTGAACCGAACAATGCATCAGCGCCGCTTCCGCGTCGGCCGCCGCGGCAAGGCGACCGGGATTGAGATGCAGGCGGCGCGGGACGATGTTCGCCGATGGCCAGTGCGCTTCCACGACCCAGCGCCCCGGCTGGCTGTCGCGCCCGGCGGTGCGCGGAATCGCATCCTGCATCCAGACGCGGTAGCGCGGCTCGTCCATGATCCCGGTCTCGATCCCTTTGAGCCACTTGTCCCACCAGCGCAGAGTCTCCTGCAGGAAGCCGATGGCCGGGCCGGGTACGCCCAGCAGTGGCCAGCCATGCGCCCATGGCCCGACGAGGCCTTTGCAGGGCGCCGTCAAATGGGCGAGCAACCGCGGCACCGCATTGCGATAGGCATCGGCCCAGCCGCCGATGGCGTAGACCGGGCAGCGGATCGCCGTGTAGTCCTCGCTGACCGAGCCGTACTGCCAATAGGCGTCGCGGCGCTGGTGTTCCAGCCACTGCGCCACCCATTCCGGCGCGTTGCGTAGCCGCTCCAGCCAGGTCTCGCGCCAGCCTGCGCCCACAAGCTCGGGATCGGGCGGCAGTGCGGCTTGCGCCAGGATCGCCACGCCCCACACCGCATGCTCGGTCAGCACGCAGCCGCCCATGTAGTGGGCGTCGTCGGCATAGCGGTCGTCGGAGGCGCAGATCGTGATGATGGCGGCCAGCGCCGGCGGCTGCCGGGCCGCGATCTGCAGCGCGTTGAAGCCGCCCCAGGACACGCCGATCATGCCGATGCGGCCCGTGCACCAGGGCTGCGCCGCGATCCAGGCGAGCGCGGCCATACCGTCGTCGTGCTCCTGGCGCGTGTATTCGTCGCCCAGCAACCCGTCGGATTCGCCGGTGCCCCGGAGATCGATGCGCAGCACGGCGTAGCCATGACCGGCGATGTAAGGCTGCATGATGCCATCGCGCCAGGCCGTGCCGTCGCGCTTGCGGTAGGGGATGTATTCGACGATCGCGGGAACGGGACGGCGTTCCGCATCGGCGGGCAACCAGACGCGGGCGGCCAGCCGCGCGCCGTCCGGCATGGGAATCCACAGATTCTCGGTCTCGCGAATCGGGGCCAGTCCGGTCTCGACGATCTTCATCCTGTTCCTCGCAAACTGGCCCGGTGTTGGCGCTATCCGAGAGCCGCCCGCTGCATGCGCACGATCGTCTCATCGAGCGCCGACAGGAAGCGCGAGCGATCCTGGCGCGAGAATGGCTTCGGGCCGCCGGTCGCTTCGCCCATGGCGCGCAGGTCGGACATCAGGTTGCGGGTGGCGACGGCCATGCCGATGGAGGCTTCCGTGAAGGCCCTGCCCGTGGGCGAGATCACCGCCGCCCCGGCCTTCACGCAGCGGCTGGCGAGCGGCACATCCGTGGTGACGACGATGGCGGTGCGGTCCGCGCGTTCCGCGATCCAATCATCGGCGGCGTCGAATCCGTCGGCGACGACCACGCGTTCGATCAGGGGATCGTTCGGGACAGCCATGAAGCTGTTGGCGACGACGTAGACCTTGAGGCGATAGCGGCCGGCAACCCGATAGATTTCCTCCTTCACCGGGCAGGCATCGGCATCGACATAAATCTCAAGGGGAACAGACATCGGAGAGACAGGCTTATCCGCAGGAAAGTACCGCTGCTATCAGCAAAGAAGGGCTGCCCTCGCGGACAGCCCTTCCATTGTCGAACCGCGTTCCGGCTTCTGACCGGAGAAACGGCGGGTCAGGCGGCGCGAACCTCGACAGAGGCGAGGATCCAGGCCACCGCACTCGACGACCGCGGCATGAGACAATGAGACACTGGATCACCTCCTTTCTGTTGTTGAAGAGACAGCGGCGGTTATAGGCGAAGCCGCGCCGGAATGGAAGATGGAACCGGACGGTGCGCGGGGCGACCCCCCGGGGTGCCCTACAAGATCGCCTCGACGCTCTCGCGGAATACGGCGGTGTGGCGGTCGACGTCGGCCGCCGTCGCCTGGGGCGCCATCAGCGCCATGTTGTGGAACGGCGTCATCAGGATGCCGCGGTTGAGGGCGGCCAGGTGCATGTAGCGGTCGAGATCGGGATCGATCGCCGCGGCCGCTTCGCCGCCGTTCCGGGGCGGACGCGGGCAGAACCAGTATTCGGCCCGGCAGCCGAGGCGGGTGACGTGCCAAGGCAGGTGCCTCTCCTTGATGACGCCGTCGACGCCGTCGGCGAAGCGTTGGCCGAGTGCGATCGTGTGCTCGAAGGCCTGGTCGGTGAGGACCTTATCCAGCGTGGCGCGCATGGCGGCGAGGGCGAGCGCGTTGCCGGCGAGCGTGCCGCCGATGCCGCCGGTGTCGGCGGTGTTCTTGTCGGTGCTGGCGCGGATGCGGTCGGCCACCTCGCGCGTGAAGCCGTAGACGGCGGCCGGCACACCACTGGCGATCGGCTTGCCGATGGTAAGCATGTCCGGTTCCAGGCCATAGGCCCTGGTGTAGCCGCCGGGGCCGGCGCAGATGGTGTGGGTCTCGTCGATGATCAGGAGCGTGCCGGTCTCGCGCGTGATCTTGCGCAGCGCCTCGTGATAGCCGGGATCGGGCAGCACGATGCCGATGTTGGTGAGCGCCGGCTCGACGAGCACGCAGGCGACGTCGCCCGGTTCGAGCGCCTTTTTCAGCGCGCTGAGATCGTTGATCTCCACCACCTTGGTGGTAAGGGCGGGATCGACGGCCGGGCCGATATTGCCGGGCTTGGGTCCGGGCACGCCGTTATTGATTGTGATGATCGTCTCGTCGACCGTGCCGTGATAGCACCAGTTGTGGACGAGGATCAGCTTGCGGCCGGTGAGTTGGCGGGCGAGGCGGATGGCGAAGCGGTTGGCGTCGGTGGCGGTCATCGCCACTTGCCAGTAGGGCAGGCCGAAGCGGCGCTGCAACTCGCGGCCGACCCAGATCGAATCCTCGGTCGGCAGCATGAAGGTCGTGCCGCGGCGCAGGCGGTCGACGATGGCCTCGATCGATTCCTTGGGCGCATGGCCGGTCATGGCGCCGGTGTCGCCCAGACAGAAGTCGATATATTCGCGGCCGTCGACGTCGGTGAAGCGGGCGCCCGATCCTTCCCTGATGAAGAGCGGGAAGTCGCCGGCCCAGCGGATCATCCAGTTCATGGGCACGCCGTCGAGCAGGCTCGACTTGGCCTCCTCGAACAGCGCCTGCGAACGCGGATGCTCGGCGATGAAGCGCCGGCGCTCATCGGCGAGAGCAGCGGCCAGGCGGGCGCGGTCGATCGGGCGCAGGTTGGTCATGGCGATGTTTGGGACCGGGCTTGGATTGCAGGACGACTGCTATTCCTATCGCCGAAGCGGCGGCCTGCAAACCGGATTCCCTCGCGTGAAGGTGATAGGACGTGACGTTTGGCCGCCGCGCCCGGCGTGCTAAGGTACAGAATCACGTCTGGACGATCGATACGCGATGTCATCGAAAGAATCCCTGCTGGCCGAGGTGCAGTTCTTCCAGCTGCTCGATCCGGAGGAGCGGAGGGCGCTGGCCGAGGTGCTGGAGGAATCGCACCATGAGGCCGACGCTATCCTGTTCGATGTCGGCGATCCCGGCGATTGCATGTACGTGGTCTGTTCCGGCGCCGTCGAGCTGAGCGCCACCGACAAGCTTGGCCAGAAGATCGTGCTGACGCTGTGCGAGCGCGGCGATATTTTCGGCGAGCTGTCCCTGCTCGATATGGGCTCGCGCACGGCCCGCGCCGCGGTGACGGAAGCGGCGGAATTGCTGGCGCTCGACCGCAACCAGCTGCAGGGCTTCTTCCGCCGCAAGCCGGATGCCGCGCTCGACATGATGACGGTGATGGGCCGGCGCATGCGGGCGACGACCGAACGCCTGCGGCAGATGGCGATCCGCAACGCCGGCGAGGAGGCCCAACAGAAGCTCACGCCGGTCGACCGCATCATCGACGGCATCGCCGCGCTCAGCGGCAGCTTCACGTTCCTGGTCGTGCACATCCTGGCGTTCGCCGCCTGGATCGTCTGGAATATGTTAGCGGGTCAGCTGATGTTCGACCCGTTCCCGTTCAATTTTCTCACCATGTGCGTTTCGCTCGAGGCGATCGTCCTGTCGGTGGTCGTACTGCTTAGCCAGAACCGGCAGGCGTCCAAGGACCGCATCCGCGACGACATCGAGTACGACGCCAACCTGAAGGCAGAACTGGAGATCTCGCACCTGCACGAAAAGGTCGATCGGATGCAGAGCGCGCTGCTGTCGCGGCTGCAGCGGATCGAAGGCGCCGTCGGCGTGCGGCGCGGGCGCGGCTAGGCCAGCCGGAATTTCGCCTTGAGATGCTCGGCGAGGCGGAGCGCGAGGGCCACGACCGTCAGCGTCGGGTTCACGTAGCCGGTGGTCGGGTACACGGCGCTGCCGGCGACATAGAGATTGTCGAAGCCGTGGACTCGGCTGTCGCGGTCGACGACGCCCTGCTGCGGATCGTCGTTCATGCGGCAGGTGCCCATGTGATGATGGCCGCCATGCAGGTCCTCCGGCCATGAGATATCGTCGGCGAGCACCCAGTCGTCGAGCTTGAAGCGGCCGACTCCCAGCCGTCCGAACTCGGCGCCGATCAGCTCCTGCGAGCGCCGCAGGCTGCGCTTGTCGAGCTCCGTGAGCCGCCAGTCGAGCGCGATGCGGTTGAGGCCGAGGGCATCCTTCTCGCCGCTCAGCTTCACGCGGCTGTCCGGATTGGGGCATTGCTCCAGGCGCGTATAGAACCGGATCGGCCGCGACAGGTCGTAGGGCGGATGATAGGGATCGTCGGGCGTGGCGCGGAACATGCCGCGGGCCACGTCATCCAGATCGGTGACGACGTCCCAGATATCTCGTCCCAAGTGATCCGGCAGCTGGCGGTGCGCGATGGCATCGCGAATAAGGCGGTAGGCGGGATAGCCGGCGCTCTGGTCGACCGGAGTCTCGAAATTGGCGCTGTAGCCGAGCATGCCCTGCTCGCGCTGTGCGATCGGGCTGGTGGCGATGACCGGCTGGATCAGTGTACCGTTTTTTACGAAGCGCTCGCTGAGGCCGTGATGCCAGCTGCCGGCATCGGTGGCGAACAGGCTGCCGGTGAGGACATGCGGATGCTCCATGAAGAAGCGCCCGACCAGATCGTGCTGGTTGCCGAGACCGGCGCTGACGACATCGTTGGAGAGCAGCAGTACGCGCGGCGACTCGAGTCCTCCGCAGGCGACGACGAATGCCTTGGCGCGGACGCTTGCGCGCACGCCGGAGAGTGTCGCCAGCCGCAGGCCGCTCGCGTTCGTCGCCTCTGCATTGCTGTCGATGCCGAGCGCATTGGCGTTGAGCAGCACGCGGACGTTGTCGGCCTTGGCCAGGTCGTCGCGGTAACGCTCGCCGAAATGTGTCGCCGGCTCCGAGAGCTGCAGGATCTGAGTGACCATGCGTTCCGGCTGGAACGGGGGGAAGCGGTGTTTGTCGTCCTGCCACACCAGCGGGTCGTAGGTCGGCGGCCCGATCTCGACGAGCAGTTGGGCGGCGGCATAGTAGGGCTCCAGGTCGCGGCGTGCGATCGGCCAGCCGCTGTGCGGTACCCAGTCACGTGCCTCGAAATCGATGTCGTGCAGCGGCGCGCACCAGCCGCCCCAATGGTTCGTCGACCCGCCGAAATAGCGCAGCCGCGTGACCTCGAGGTCGAAATAGGGCTGCCCGACAACGGCGCCCCGATAGAGCGCCTGCGTCGCCTCGTCGGGCTCGAGACCGCCGCTTTCGACGACGAGAACGGCGATCGGCCGGCCGACGAACTGGCGCGCGATGGTGATCCCGGCGGCGCCGGCGCCG
>JBGPEQ010000155.1:0-8092 GCA_041482855.1 Dongiaceae bacterium
CGCTTTCATCGCCGTGCGACTTCGCTTGCTGTTCACCGATCCAGGGCTCGTTCTCTACGTTCTCGCCCCCTTCCTTGCGCTTGCCGGAGTCATAATCGGCGCCCTGTGGGTGAGGATCGAAGCCCCGGCAGGCTTCGAGGTGACCCGCAAGTCCGCGCCGGCATTGTTCGCGTTGCTCGACGGCGTACGGAACGCGGCGCGGGCGCCGCGAATTGATAGCGTCCTTGTCGACGCGGAATTCAACGCAGCCGTCGCGGCAATTCCCCGGCTCGGCGTGTTCGGCTGGCACCGCAACTACCTGATCATCGGCTTGCCGCTGATGCTATCCGTGAGCCAGGGCGAGTTCACCGCTATCATCGGCCACGAGTGCGGCCACCTCGTCGGCAAGCACGGATGGTTTCGCAGCTGGATCTACCGCCTGCGGATAACCTGGTGGCGTATCGCCGTTGCCTTGCAACAGGGCGCGCGCTGGAGCCGTTGGCTCTTCATGCCGTTCTATGCACTCTATGTCCCCTATTTCAATGCCTACAGCTTCGTCCTCGCCCGTGCGGATGAATACGAGGCTGACCGTACGGCGGTCGAGGTCGCCGGCGCCGACGCCGCAGCCACGGCGCTTGTTCGGGTCAATACGGTTGGCCACTACTTGGACGCGCGGTTTTGGCCGAATCTGCACAGGACTGCGAACACGCACGCAGAGCCGCCCTATCTGCCACTGGCCCGGCTGCAGGAGGAGTTAGCAAAGCCGCTCGCCGCCGCCGATGGCGCCGACGGGTACAATATCGCCTTGGCGCGATCGACGGACCTCAGCGACACGCATCCCTCGCTTCCTGATCGGCTGAACGCCATCGGCGCGACGCCTGCTCCGGCAGGGCCGCTTACTGGCTCCGCCGCCGAGACCCTACTCGACGCGAAGCTGCGGTCGAAGATCATCGGGGTCTTGGACTCCAAATGGCGATGGCTCGCGTTGGAAGGGTGGAAGGACCACTACCTGCGCTTGCGCGACGACCGCCGACTGCTAAGTGAGCTCGAGGAGAAAGCAGAGCAGGGATTGTTGAATTCGGCAGAGCGCCTGAAGCGCGCCAAGCTGACGGATCAGTTGCTCGACGAGGACCAGGCTCTATCGCTCTATCGCGAAGTCGTGAGTGTGGATCCCAAAAGCGCGCCCGCGCGATTCGATCTCGGCCGCATCCTGATCGATCGCAACGATGCCGATGGACTGGCGTTTTTCGAAGCGGCCATGGCCCTCGACGATCGGATGACGTTGGCGGGCTGCGAGCTCGCCTATCTATACTTGATGCGCGCTGGTCGCGGGCACGAGGCGGAAGCCTATCGTGTCCGCCTCGTCAATCAGCGAGAACTGGAAGAACGGGCCGCCGGTGAACGGACGGCCCCGCGGTGGCACGACCAATATGATCGCCATGGCCTCGATGCGGAGCAGCTGTCTCAGCTCGTGGCCAGCCTGAAAGCGCATGAAGAGGTGCACCGGGCTTATCTTGTGCGCAAGCGGGTTTCGCTGCTGCCGCACCGGCCCTATTATATTTTGCTGGTGAAGTCGGTAAGTTCTCCCTCAAACTTCGGCTATGGTCTTGCCCAACTCCTCACTGGTGACATCGAGTTTCCTGGTGATACCTATGTCGTGCAGCTTACGTGGAAGTCCTCCTGGCTGCTCAGGCGATGCCACCGTCTGCCGACGGCGCTGATCCTCTCCAAGTTTTGACGCACGCCATGCGCCTGACCCGCGAACTCATCGCGCGCATCCCGCGCAGGGATCATGACCCCGGCCCCGCGCCGGGCTACTTGAGCGACGAGGAGCGCGCTGCATCGCTGGCGGCCACGCTGGCGCACCGGCGCGCCCGGCAGCCGGTCTGGGTGTTCGCCTACGGTTCGCTGATCTGGAAGCGGGGCTTCCCAATCGTGGAGCACCGCATCGGTGCGCTCCACGGCTATCACCGGCAGTTCTGCCTGCTGGTCAAACGCTTTCGCGGCAGCCCCGATGCGCCCGGCCTGATGCTCGGATTGGAGCGCGGCGGGATGTGCCGCGGCGTCGTCTACCGGCTGGCGGACCATGAGCGCGACGAGGCGCTCCGCATCATCTGGGCGCGCGAGATCCTGACCGCCGCCTATGTGCCGCACTGGGCCGATGTGCGGACCGCCGAGGGCCCGGTGCGCGCCATCGCCTTCGTCATCAACCGCGCGCATGAGCGCTACACCGGCCGCCTGAGCGAGGAGGCCGTCGCCGACGCGCTGGCGCGCGCCTGCGGACATGTCGGCTCCTGCGCCGAGTACCTGCTGGAGACGGTGAGCCATCTGGAGGAGCTGGGCATTCGCGATCGGCGGCTGTGGCGGTTGCAAGCGATGGTGGCCGCGCGCCTGGGCGATGGCGGCGGCTCGTGAATCGTTTCAGTCGCTGTCGACGCGCCACGCCGCCGCGTGCGTCCAATCCGGCGCGAACGAGAGGATGCGCACGCCCGGCGGCATGTTCGGATTGAACATGCGATTGTGCCAGTAGGTCGCCTGAAAGAACGCGTCATCTGCCGCCAGTTCGGCGACCCGGCAGGGCAGGCGATAGGCCTGGGCATATTGCTCGAATTCCAGGACGCCGCCGCCGTGGTTGAGGAGTCCCGCGGCGATTGCCGAGTCCGGTCCGAACAGCCCGGTCATCACGTCGCTGAAGCCGGCCGGATGCTGAAAATAGCCGGCGGCCAAGATCTCCAGGATCTTCTCGTAGCGCTCGATCGGATCGTTGGTCCGGAGATACTGGTGGCGAAAGAGCGCCGTGCTGTCGGCCGGGTCTTCCTCGACGATCAACAGCGTGACGCCCGGCGCGAGCTGATCGCCGCGCGGACTCAGCAGGCGCGGCCGCATGCCCGCTGTCGGCCGCCCGCCGCCCTGCCGCGCCGACAACTGGCGGATCCGGCATTGCCAGCCCAGGAACTCGTCGCGCAGCGCCGCGGCGGCCTGCTCCGTCAGCACCACGTTGCCCGGATGATGACCGATCGACATCCTCGGCAATCTGTTGCCGCGCCCGCTTGAAAGCAAGCCTGCTCCCGCCAACCGGTCGCGACCCGTCTTGTCGCCGCCAATGTGACGATTCGCGCCGCTTTTCAACCGCTTAGGCGGCTGCATTGCGGGAAAAATTCTTGCACCGCAGGAAACCCGCGGGTAGGGTCTGCCGGCCCACCGACGCGAGACCTCGCAACCGCATGCCCTTCGGACTTCTGAAATATGGTTTGAGCCGGCGCTATCCGGCCGAGCGCGATTTTCCGTGGCCGACCGAACTCAAGCGCAGCTACGACGTCGTCATCATCGGCGGCGGCGGCCATGGCGTGGCCGCGGCCTACTACCTGGCGCGCGACTACGGCATCACCAACGTGGCGGTGATCGAGAAGGGCTATCTGGCTGGCGGCAACACCGCGCGCAACACGGCGATCATCCGCTCGAACTACCTGACGCCCGAGGGCGTGCGCTTCTACGACGAGTCGCTGAGCCTCTACAAAGACCTCAGCAACGACTTCGGCTACAACATCATGTACTCCGAGCGCGGCCACTTCACGCTGGCGCACACCGATGCCGCCATCCGCACCAGCCGCTGGCGCGCCGAGGTCAACAAGCATCTGGGCGTCGACTCCGAGCTGATCTTCACCGACGAGATCCGGCGCCTGTGCCCGTCGATGAACCTGTCGGAGGACGTGCGCTATCCCGTCCTCGGCGCGCTCTATCATCCGCCGGGCGCCATCGCCCGCCACGACGCCGTCGCCTGGGGCTACGCCAAGGGCGCCATGATGAGGGGCGTGGAGATTCATACCCACACCGAAGCCACGGGCATCCTCATCGAGAATGGGAGACTCAAGGGCGTCGAGACCGATCGCGGCACCGTCTACTGCAACAAGGCGATGCAGGCGGTGGCCGGCTCGAGTTCGCTGGTGGCGAAGCTCGCGGGCTTCCGCCTGCCGATCCGCACCATCCCGCTGCAGGCCTGCGTGTCCGTGCCGCTGAAACCGTTCCTCGACCAGATCGTCGTTTCCGGCTCGCTCCACATCTACATCTCGCAGACGCCGCGCGGCGAACTGGTGATGGGCGGATCGACCGATCCCTACGCGCTCTATTCGTCGCGCTCGACGCTCGATTTCAAGGAAGGGCTGCTCGGCCACATGCTCGAGCTGTTCCCGTTCCTCGACAACGTCACCGTGCTGCGCCAATGGGCCGGCATGGCCGACATGACGCCGGACTTCAGTCCTGTCATGGGCCTGACGCCGGTGGAGAACTACTACATCGACTCCGGCTGGGGCACCTGGGGCTTCAAGGCCACGCCCGTCTGCGGCAAGCGCATGGCCGAGACAGTGGCCACCGGGAAGGTGCCGGACATCCTCGAACCCTTCCGCCTCGACCGCTTCGTCGATTTCGCCCAAGTCGGCGAAAAAGGCGCGGCATCGGTGGGGCACTGAGTTGCAAGCATGAAAATCCTCAACTGCCCGCTGAACGGCCTCCGCAACATCTCGGAATTCGTGTGGGGTGGCGAGGTGAAGCCGATGCCCGATCCTGGCGCCGGATCGGATCGCGACTGGGGCGCCCATGTGTTCCTGGAGAACAACACAGCCGGCGTGGTGCGGGAGTGGTGGTGCCATGTGCCGACCTCGTTCTGGTTCATCGCCGAGCGCAACACGGTGACGGACGAGATCATCCGTACCTATCCGGCCGGCGAACTGTTTAGGGAGCGCGTCGAATTCGCCGCCAGGCCGAAGGCCGGGGAGGGGACGCGATGACCGGAATGAACCGGTTGCCCGCGCCCGCCGGCAGCCTGCTCGATCGCGGCAAGACCATCGCGTTCCAGTTCGAGGGCCGCCGCTACGAAGGCTTCGCCGGCGACACCATCGCCAGCGCGCTCGCCGCCAACGACGTCTGGATACTCTCGCGCTCGTTCAAATATCACCGCCCGCGCGGCATCCTCACCATGGCCGGCCTCGATGCCAACACGCTCGTGCAAATCGGCGACGAGCCGAACGTGCTGGCCGATCGCCGCGCGATCAGCGCGGGCCTGATCGTCGAGGGCCAGAATTACAGCGGCAGCCTGGAGCACGACAGCGAGACCTGGATCGAGATGTTCGGGCGCTTCCTGCCGCCCGGCTTCTACTACAAGGCGTTCTATCGGCCGAAGGGCGCCTGGAAATTCTGGGAACCGTTCATCCGCAAGCGCGCCGGCCTCGGCAAGGTGAACACCGCCGCCCATCACGGCTACTACGACAAGGAATATCTGTTCGCCGACGTCGCCGTGATCGGCGGCGGCCCGGCCGGCTTGGCCGCGGCCTTGCAGGCGGCCGATGCCGGCGCGGAAGTGATCGTCATCGATGACGGCGCACGATTGGGCGGATCGCTGACCTACGCCCGCTTCGACTCCAACGGCCGCAGCGGGCCTGCCCTGGCGGAGGAGGCCACCCAGGCGGTCGCCGCGCGGGCGAATATCCGCGTGTTATCGGGCGCCGTCTGCACCGGCCACTTCGCCGACAATTGGTTCGCGGTGATCCGCGGCAACCGCCTGTACAAGCTGCGGGCCAAGGCGAGCGTGATCGCCACCGGCGCGCTCGAGCAGCCGGCGGTGTTCCGCAACAACGACTTGCCGGGGGTCATGCTGGGTTCGGCGGCCCAGCGCCTGATCAAGTACTACGGCGTTCGACCGGGCCGCGCGGCCGTCATCGTCACCGCCAATGCCGACGGCTATGCCATCGCGGTTGACCTCGCGGCGGCCGGCGTGGCCGTCAACGCAATCGTCGATCTGCGCCCGGATGTGCCGCCGTCGCCGCATGTGACGGCGGCGCAGCAACTCGATCTGCGCATCATCAAGGGCAGCGCCGTCATCGAGGCGATCCCGACGCTCGGCAAGCGCGGCATTGCAGGCGCGTTGGTGTCGCCGCTTGGCGACGATGGCATGCCCGACCCCGCCGCGGAATCGATTCCTTGCGACCTGCTCTGCATGTCCGTCGGATATGCGCCGTTAGCGCACCTGCTGCACCACGTCGGTGCCGAGTTCGCTTACAACAGTCGAACCCACATGTCTGATCCGGCATCTCTGCCCGCCCATCTATTCGCCGCCGGATCGGTCGCCGGCGCCCACAATCTCGATGCCGTGGTAGCGGAGGGGCGGCGCGCGGGCTGGGCGGCGGCGCATGATGCGGGCTTTGCAGCGAGCGCCGAGCCGCCAGAACCGATCGACCGCGGGGGCCTCCATCAAACTCATCCCTGGCCCATCTTCCCGCACAAGCGCGGCAAGGACTTCGTCGATTTCGACGAGGACCTGCAGGTGAAGGACCTGGTCCACGGCGCCGCCGACGGCTACGACGACATCGAGCTGCTGAAGCGTTACACCACCGTCGGCATGGGTCCCTCCCAGGGCAAGCATTCGGCGGTGGCGGCCGTGCGCATCCTCGCCAAGGAGATGGGCCGCGATGTCGGGAGCATGACCGTCACCACCCAGCGCCCGCCCTTCATCCCCGAGAAGTTCGGCCACATGGCCGGCCGCGTGTTCGAGCCCGAGCGCCGCACGGCCATGCATCACCGCCATATCGAGCTAGGCGCCAGGTTCATGTCGGCCGGCCTCTGGTGGCGTCCCGCCTACTACGGCACTCCGGCCGATCGCGAGACGGCGATCCCCGACGAGGTGCTGAACGTCCGCAGCAATGTCGGCCTGATCGACGTGTCGACACTCGGCGGCCTCGACGTCCGCGGGCCCGATGCGGCGGAGTTCCTCAACCGCATGTACAGCTTCACCTACACGAAGCTGACGGTCGGCCGTTCCCGCTACGTGCTGATGACCGACCTGTCCGGCGCGGTGATGGACGATGGCGTCGCCTGCCGCTTCCACGACGAGCATTTCTACGTCACGGCCACCACGGGCGGCGTCGACGGCGTCTACCGCACCATGCTGTTCTGGAACGCGCAGTGGCGGCTCAACGTCGATGTCGCCAATGTCACCGCCGCCTATGCCGGCGTCAACATCGCCGGCCCGCGTTCGCGCGAGGTGCTGCAGAAGCTCTGCGCCGATATCGACTTGTCGCCGACGGCCTTCCCCTATCTCGGCGTCCGCCTGGCGACCGTCGCCGGCGTGCCCTGCCGCCTGCTGCGCGTCGGCTTCGTCGGCGAACTCGGCTACGAGATCCATATGCCCGCGCATTTCGGCGAGCACGTCTGGGACGCCATCATGGAGGCCGGAAAGCCGCTGGGCATCCGCCCGTTCGGCGTCGAGGCCCAGCGCGTGCTGCGCCTGGAGAAGGGCCACATCATCATCGGCCAGGACACCGACGGCCTGACGCATCCCTACGAGGCCGACATGGCCTGGGCCATCGCCAAGAGCAAGCCGTTCTTCATTGGCCAGCGCTCGATCGAGATCCAGAACGCCAAGGGCCTCACGCGCAAGCTCGTCGGCTTCACGCTGGCGGATGCGTCGGCGCCGCCGCCTGAGGAATGCCATCTGGTCGTGCGCGGCCCCGACATCGTCGGCCGCGTCACCTCGGCCGTGCGCTCGCCCGCGCTCGACAAGGTCGTCGGCCTGGCCTACGTCGCGCCGGACCAGGCGGAGCCCGGAAAGAGCTTCGACATCAAGGTTGAGGGCGGCCGCCTCATCCAGGCAACCGTGATCCCGATCCCCTTCTATGACCCTGAAAACAAACGGCAGGAAATGTGACACCGCATGCCTGCTGAAGCCTCCATCTCACCCACCGCCCATCCGCGCCGCAGTTGCATCTACCGCGTGCTGCAGCAGGCGGGCGCGCGCTTTGCGCCGATCGCCGACGCCGCCATCGCCGCCGACTTCGGCAAGTCGATCGAGACTGAGGTTGTCCAGACGCGCCGTATGGGCATAGCCGACCTATCGGTGCTGCCGCGTACCGGCTTCAAGGGCGTCGGCGCGGTGGAGTGGCTGACGTCCCAGGGCCTCGCCATCGGTCCCGACAGCAACCGTGCCTATCCCCAGGCCGGCGGCGAACTGGCGGCACGACTCGCGCCGACGGAAATTTTCCTGATCGACAGTCTGGCCGGCACCGGCGAACTGATCCGCCGCCTCAATGCCGCCTGGAGCTGGGGCGGCGAGAGGCCGCGCACG
>JBGPEQ010000156.1:0-8062 GCA_041482855.1 Dongiaceae bacterium
GCTATCACATGCAGGAGGCGGGTGCGACGGCGGTGCAGGAGTTGGCCTTCACGCTCGCCGACGGCATCGAGTATGTGCGGGCGGCGCTGTCGCGCGGCCTCGAGATCGACGAGTTCGCGCCGCGGCTCTCCTTCTTCTTCGCCATCGGCATGAACTTCTTCATGGAGATCGCCAAGCTGCGCGCCGCGCGGCTGCTGTGGGCGCAGCTGATGCAGCCCTACAATCCGCAGAAGCCGGACAGCCTGGCGCTGCGCACCCATTGCCAGACCTCCGGCGTCAGTCTCACTGAGCAGGATCCCTACAACAACGTCGTCCGCACCACGATCGAGGCGATGGCGGCGGCACTCGGCGGCACGCAGTCGCTGCATACGAATGCGCTCGACGAGGCGCTGGCGCTGCCGACGCCGTTCTCCGCGCGCATCGCGCGCAATACCCAGCTCATCCTGCAGGAGGAAACGGGCATCACGAAAGTCATCGATCCGCTCGGCGGCAGCTATTACGTCGAAGCCCTGACGGCAAGCCTGGCTACTGAGGCCAGGAAGCTGATCGATGAGGTCGAGTCGCTGGGCGGCATGACCAAAGCCGTCGAGTCCGGCATGCCCAAGCTGCGCATCGAGGAAGCGGCGGCGCAGCGCCAGGCCCGCATCGATCGCGGCGAGGAGGTCATCGTCGGCGTCAACAAGTATCAAGCGGCCGAGGACACCAAGCCGGTGGAGTTGCTCGACGTCGACAACACTCGAGTGCGCGAGCAGCAAGTCGCGCGCTTGAAGCAGATCCGCAAGACGCGCGACGAAGGCCGCTGGCGGGCCGCGCTCGATGCGCTCACCCAGGCGGCGGCGAGCGGCGAGGGCAATCTGCTCACGCTTGCCATCGAGGCGACTCGCGCGCGCGCCACCGTCGGCGAGATCTCCGACGCGCTGGAGAAGGTGTTCACCCGCCACCGCGCGACCACGCGCAGCATCTCCGGCGTTTACGGCGCCGCCTATGCCGGCGATATCGGCTTCGCCCGCATCCAGGCCGAGGTGCGCGCCTTCGCCGAAGAAGAAGGCCGCCGTCCGCGCTTGCTGGTCGTGAAGCTCGGCCAGGACGGCCATGACCGCGGCGCCAAGATCATCGCCTCGGCCTTCGCCGACATCGGTTTCGATGTCGACATCGGCCCCCTTTTCCAGACTCCGGAGGAGGCGGCGCGCCAGGCGATCGAGAACGACGTCCACGTCGTCGGCGTTTCCTCCCAGGCCGCCGGCCACAAGACGCTGGTGCCGCAGCTGATCGCGGCGCTGCGTGCGGCCAAGGCGGACGACATCCTTGTCATCTGCGGCGGAGTCATCCCGCCGCAGGACTACGAACCTCTCACCACTGCCGGGGTGGCGGCAATCTACGGACCCGGCACGAACATTCCATTGGCGGCGTCGGAAATCCTCGGGATGATCCGGCGTCGACGCAAGGCGGCCTAGATGCACATCCAAGAGTCGATCACCGGTTCCGCGCGACCCACGATCCCGCGCTCGATCGTCATGCCCGGCGTGGCGATCCTGTGGCTCGTCGTGGTCGCGATCTTTCTCCAGCTGAAGATCGGCCTGGGAAGCGTCGTGGCGCTGTCGCCCGGCGAGCTCGGCGGCGTTGTCGCCGGCATCGTCGCGCCGCTGGCGCTTGCCGGCATCATCTTGCTGCTGCGGGAACGCGGGCGGGGTCCCCAAGGCCGGGTCATGCTGGACCGCGTTGCCGGCGCGGCCGGCACTGCCGTCGAACAGGCGGCGGCGGTGACAGGCGAGTTGCAGCGCCAGGCCGAGTCGCTGCGCGATTCGACCTCCGACGCCACCCGCGCGGTCGCGATGACCGGCCAATTGTTCCATCGGCACTCCAAGGAAGTCGCGGAGTCGGCAGCGCAATTGGCGAGCTCGGTCGAGGAGATGAAGCAGGCCCTGCTGTTGCAGGCCAAGGACATGTCCGAAGTATCGCAGAAGCTCGCTGAGCAGCGCGCGAACTTGGCCGAAGCAGCGCGCGCCGAGGCGACTTCATTGGCCGAGAAGGTGACCGCCGCGACTCAGGGCATCGCCAATACGGTCAAGGCACAGGGCGAGCAGTTTGCTGGCCTGGCCGAGCGGACGACGGCGCAGGGTGCTGCCGTGCAGACGGCCCTGCGCGACCATGCGGCGGAACTCGATCGCGCCAGCGAGCGCGGCGCGGCGCGTTTCGCCGAATCCCTGAGCGGTTTGGCCGCACATATCGACAGCACGGCCGCAGCGGCGGCGGCGCGCAGCGACACCCTGCGCACGGAGACGAGCAAGCAGGCGGAGTCATTGTCGGGTGCGGCCGCGGCTGCCTTCGAGACCTTCAAAGGCGCCATCAAGAAGATGGAGACCGATGTCGGCGTCGCCATCGACGCGGTGGCGGCGCGGACGCTGTTGCTCGACGCGACCGCCAAAGGGCAGGCGGGGACATTGACTGCGGCCGCCGAGGCCGCAGCCGAACGATTTGGCGAATCGCTGCGGAGCCTCGAAAGCGGCATGGCCGCTGCGGCCGAGGTTGCCGCGGCCAAGAGCGGATCGGTGCAGGACGCGATCCTGCTGCATGCCGATCAACTCGCCGGGGCGGCTGCGACCGCGGCCGATCGCTTCAAGGAGTCGATCGCCGTCCTCGAGAGCGGCATCGCCGCGGCCGTCGAAAAGGCCGGCATCAACAGCGCGTCGCTTGAGCAGGGCCTGGGGCAGGTCTTGCGCCGCCATGCCGACAATCTGACGCGCGCGCTCGTCGTCGGCAGCGAGCGTTTCAGTACGGCCGTTGCCGACATGCAGAAAAGCATGACCGCAGCCGTCGATGCCGCCGCGGCCAGCGGCGGATCGGTCGAGCAGTCTCTCCGGCAGAGCGTGCAAGAGCAGGCTGATGGCCTGGCCGGCGTGGCCGCGCAGGTCGCCGACCGGTTCAAGGCCACCGTGGCCGATCTGCAAAGCGACATGAGCGCCGCCGCCGATGACACGAACGCCAAGGGCACGGCAGTGCGAAAGGCCATGCTGCAGGCCATGCAGCTTCATGCCGACAGCGTGACGACGACAGCGGCCGCGGTCACCGAACGCTTCAAGGCCGCGATGGCGGACATGCAGACCGGCATGGACAGCGCGGTCGCGGCTGCGACCGCCAAGGGCACGTCGGTGCAGGACGCCTTGCTGGGCGCCGTCCAGCTTCATGCCGACGGTCTGTCCGGCGCGGCGACGACGATCGTCGACCGGGTCAGGGATTCGATCGTCACGCTGCAGGACGCCATGGTCGCCACCATGACGACGGCGTCTTCGAAGGGTGCCGCCGCCGAACAGGCGCTGCGGCAACAGGCCGAGAGTTTGACCGATGCGGCGGCGAACGCCATCGATCGCTTCGAGTCGGGTGTGAGCGGCCTGGAGACGAGCATGAGCGCGGCCGTCACAGCCGCCACCGCCAAGGGCGCGTCGGTGCAGGACGCGCTGCTCGAAGCGGTGCAGCTGCATGCCGATGGCCTGACGGATGCAGCGACGACGATCGTGGACAAGGTCGGGGATGCGATCGCCACGCTGCAGGGCACCATGGACGCCACGGTCGAGACGGCGGCAACGAAGAGCGCCGATGTCCAGCGGGCACTGCAGCAGCAGGCCGACGGATTGAGCGCCGTCGCGGCGAATGCCACCGA
The DNA here is from genome assembly GCA_041482855.1 of Dongiaceae bacterium. GTDB lineage: Bacteria > Pseudomonadota > Alphaproteobacteria > Dongiales > Dongiaceae > JBGPEQ01. The sequence continues at coordinate 3,659 of JBGPEQ010000156.1, forward strand.
ACGCTTCCAGGCGGCCGTGGGCGGCCTGGAGACGAGCATGGGCGCGGCCGTCGCTGCCGCCACTGCAAAGGGCGAGACGGTACAAGAGGCGCTGCTCGGAGCGGTGCAGCTGCATGCCGACGGCTTGACGGGCGCGGCGACGGCGGTCGTGGAGCAGGTCAAGGATTCCATCGTCAAGCTGCAGGGCGCCTTGGGCGCCACGGTCGAGACGGCGGCGGCGAAGAGCGCGGATGTCGAGCGGGCGCTGCAACAGCAGGCTGACGGCCTGACCGGGGCGGCGACCAATGCCATTGAACGCTTCAAGGCGACCGTGAGCGGCTTGGAGACGAGCATGAGCGTGGCCGTCGACGAGGCGGCCGCCAAGAGCGCATCCGTGCAGGATGCCATCCTGATGAATGCCGACGATCTCGCCGGCGCCGCCAAGACCGCCACCGAACGGTTCAAGGTCGCGGTCGACGACCTGTCCGAAAACATCGCGGCTGCGGTCGATGCCGCGACGACGCAGGCCGCCTCGGTGGAGCAGGCGGTCGCGCGCCAGGCCGCCGGCCTCGACAGCGCGGCTGCCGCGGCCGCCGATCGGCTGAAGGCCGCCACCCAGGGCGTCGCGAGCAGCCTGGCGGCGATGGCCGAGTCCGCCGCCGCCAAGACCGAATCCGTGGAGCAGGCACTGAGAATCCAGGCCGATGGACTCTCCAATGCAGCGAGCGCCGCCGCGGCCCGCGTCGCCGACGTGGTGCGCGATCTGCAAACCGACATGGCCGCGACCGCCGATGCCGCAGCCGACAGGAGCCTTGCGGTTCAACGGGGTATGGAGGAGCACGGCGAGGGCTTCGCCGCGGCCGCTGTCATGGCCGGCGATCGGTTCAAGGAGGCCATCGGCGATCTCGACCAGGCGATAGCGGCGACGCTCAGGCAGGCCGGCCAGCATACGGCCTCGCTCGAAGCAGCGACGCGCGCCCAATCCGAGACGACACGAGCCGCCGCCGCCGCCGCCGCGGAGCAGCTGCGCCAGGCCCTCGCCACGCAGACCGACGAGATCGCGGTCGTCGCCGCGGCGCTGGAAGGTCAACTCGCGAACCTGCCGGCGGCCGCCGGCGAGCAGGGCGACCGCCTGATCGCCGCCGCCGCTGCCGCTGCCGCGCGCTTCAAGAGCGACTCCCACGTCCATCTCCAGCAGTTCGAGGAGACGGCCGATCGGCTGGTGGCCCAGGTCGCCGGGGCGCGCGACTCGATCCGCGATCAGGCGCAGGAGATTGCCGCAGTTGCGGCCGCCGGCGCGGCCACCGTGGCGGCGAAGCTCGGCAGCGAGGCGCAGGCCATCGGCGAAGTCTTCGACCGGCTGGCCGAACGCGGCGAGCGCCTGCATGAGGTGACGCACGCGCAGGCCGTCGACCTCGCCGCCGCCGCCGAGCTGGCGGCCGCGAGCTTCGGCTCGATCGCCACGGCGGCGCAGACGCAGACCGGCGCGCTCAAGGCGACGTTGGCCGATAGCCAGCGCGAGGCCACGGAGATGGCGACGGCACTCGGCCGCGAGTTCGCGACATTGACCGCCTCGATCCGCTCGGTCGTCGCCGAGGGCGCCGCGGGATTGAAGGCCGTATCGTCCGAAGCGGCGGACCATACGACACGCCTGCTGGCGATGGTCGAAAGCGAGCGCGAGAACCTGGCGCGGGCGGTGGCGGCCGCCGAGTCCGATACGGCGTCCTTGCGCGGCGCGCTCCGCCAGCAGCTCGACGATATCACCGCCGCCGCCGCGCGAGTCACCGCCGATACCTCCGGGATCGGCGCGGCGTTCGAGGGGCAGGCTGCGGGTCTGGTCCAGGCCGCGCGGGCGGCGGGCGAAGAGGCGGCCAATCTGCGCGCCATCCTCGACCAGCAGGCGACGGAGCTCTCGGCCGTGTTCGCGCGCACGGCGGCGGGCGCGCAGGACGTGCAGCAGCTGGTGACGACGCAGGCCGAATCCCTGCAGGCGACAGTCGAGGCCACCGAGGCCCGCGTCACCGCCTTGGCGCGCGCGCTGGAGGCGCGGGTCGGCGAGATCCGCACCGCGATCGGCGAGGCCGATGAGAAGCTGGACGCGACGGGCACGGGCTGGCGTGAGCATGCCGACGCCATCCTGGCGACGACGACGACGGCCCTCGATCGCGTCGAGACGGTCAATCAGGCGCTGCGGACCCAGGCCGAGGAAGTCGGCCTGGCGACCAGCCAGGGCATCGGCCGCATCGACGAGCTGCGCTCGACCGTGCGCTCGCTGGTGGGCGAGGTCGCGGTCGCGGCCGGCGATGCGGTCCGCCAGGCCATGGAGATCGGGCGCGACGCGCGCGACGATGCGCAATCGCTGATGCAGGCGATGCAGGGCGCGGTCGAGCAACTGAGCGGCGTGAAGGCGGCCGTGAGCCAGGAGGTCGGCGATCTCGCGCGCCTCATCGGCGAGGTCCGCACGCTCGCCAAGGAGGTGCGCCAGGGGCTGGGGCAGGAGTCGACCGAGCTGACCGCGGCGCTGACGGCGGCGCGCGCCGACGGCACGGCCGTCAGCGAGGAGATCCACAACCAGGCGGCCGACCTCACCGGCGTTGTCGAGCAGGTCAGCCAGCGCATGGCCGAGATCGGCTCGCTGCTCGATACCCGCGCGGAATCGCTCATCACCGCCGCCGACCGCGCCCTCGCGCGGGCCGGCGAGCTCGGCGCCGTGTTCGAGATGCAGGCCTCCATGCTGGGCGGCGCCGTCACCCAGGCGGCGACCGCGGCCGAGGGCCTGGCCGGCCATTTGCGCGTCGAGAGCGAGAGCCTGGCCGCGGCCGCCGCCGTCATCGCCGACCGCACGGAGGCCTTGCAGCGCACCCAGCAGCGCACGGTGCGCGACCAGTTCCTGCGCACGGCCTCCTCGATGATCGACGAGCTCAACACCCTCGCCCTCGACATCCACCGGCTGCTCGATGCCGACATCCCCGAGGACATCTGGAAGGCGTTCCGCGCCGGCGACCGCTCGGTCTTCGCGCGCCGGCTGTTCCGGCTCAAGGACAGCTACACCATCCCGGCCATCGAGCAGCGCTTCGACCGCGACGACCGCTTCCGCGACATGGTCAGCCGCTACATGAACAAGTTCGAGGACCTGCTGCGCGAGTCCAACACCGCCGACCCGGAATCGGTGCTCAACGCCACCTTCATCACCGCCGACGTCGGCAAGCTCTACCTCGTGCTGTCCCGCTCCCTCGACCGCGGCGGGCACCGCAAGGCGGGGTGATTCAAGGATTCTGGAACCACAGATAAACACAGACCTTCCTTCGCCCGCCGAAGCGGGCTTCGCGAAGGCGGGTGAACACAGATGATCCGAGCTTGAACAAGCTGTCCGAGCGGATCATTGACCGTGCGTTCGCGGTGAGTAACGCGCTGGGCGTTGGATTTCTTGAAAAGGTCTATGAGAATGCCCTCGCGCATGAACTGCGAAAGGCCGGACTGGGCGTTCAACAGCAATATGCGATGGCCGTCCGCTACGATGGCGTCATCGTCGGCGAGTACATAGCGGATTTTCTGGTGGAGAAGCTGATCCTTGTTGAACTCAAGGCCGTGAGGGCCTTGGACGATATTCACATCGCTCAGTGCATGAACTACCTGCGTGCAACGAGTCTGCGGCTCTGCCTGTTGATGAACTTCGCCCGCCCCCGAGTCGAGATCAAGCGCATTGCCCTCTGAGTCGATGGGCGATCGCCGTCATCTGTGTTCACCCGCCTTCGCGAAGCCCGCTTCGGCGGGCGAAGGAAGGTCCGCGTTCATCTGTGGTTCCAAATCCTTTTCTGCTTCCGTGCGCTTTTACGCAAAAATGTTTCACGTGAAACATCGCGGCGCGGACGGGTGAGTGAGCGGCGCCGGAGAAAACGGTTTCACGTGAAACATCGCCGCCGGTTCGCCTGGGACGGCAGTCCTTTTACGCAAGAATGTTTCACGTGAAACATCGCGCGCCGGGGCCAGAAAACGCGATTCTGCAAAACAACCCTATGCATTAAAAAATCGCCTTTGTTTATCAAACACATGACCCTGCGCACTTCCGGCACATCAGAACCCCCTGAGAGACCGTTTCGAGGCGGTTAGTGCGCGCGAGCGAGCGGGGAGAGACGCTGTCGCCAATCGTCCCTCCGAGGACGCCGAACCCTTCGCGGCGTGCGCCGCGATGCGTCCAGATGCCAGTGCCAGCGTTCGTTCAACGAGCATCGCCGGCCGGTGGGCCGGCGGGACCTTCAGCGTTCGATTCGTCGCAGCGAAACGCGCCGGCGATGACGGGCTTCGCCCACTCCGGCGTGCTCTCCAGGGCATCCACATCGCCGCGGCCAGGGTAGAGAACCCGGCCGTCCTTCATCTCCAGGACCAGCACGGGATACGGAATCTCTTCACCGGGCAGCGCTTCCC
>JBGPEQ010000157.1:0-8047 GCA_041482855.1 Dongiaceae bacterium
CCGCTCGGCCGCGTCTCCGAGGTGCAGCGCCGGCAGATGACGACCGTGCTGTCGGCCAACGTCTTCAACATCGCCGTCGAAGGCAGCTTCGACGATTGCCAGGACCTGCTGAAGGCGATGTTCAACGACCTTCGCTTCCGCGACGAGTTGAGCCTGTCGACGGTGAACTCCATCAACTGGGCGCGGGTGATGGCGCAGATCGTCTACTACGTAGTCGCCGCCGTCGCCCTCGGCGCGCCCGAGCGCGCCGTGTCCTTCGCGGTGCCGACCGGCAATTTCGGCAACGTCTATGCCGGCTATGCCGCCCGCGCCATGGGGCTGCCGATCGAGCGGCTCATCGTCGGCTCCAACAGCAACGACATCCTCACCCGCTTCTTCGCCAGCGGCCGCATGGCGATCGAGGCGGTGCGGCCGTCGCTGTCGCCGAGCATGGATGTCCAGGTCTCCAGCAACGCCGAGCGCCTGCTGTTCGATCTCTACGGCCGCGACGGCGCGGCGCTGGCGCAGGCCATGGCCAGCTTCCGCCGCAATGGCCAGCTCGCCATCGGCGACGAGCGCTGGAAGGCGGCACGCGCCGTCTTCGACGGCTACCGCTTCGACGATGCGGAGACGCTGCAGACGATCGCCGGCATCCATCGCCAGACCGGCGAGCTGGTCGATCCCCACAGCGCCATCGGCATCGCCGCCGCCAATGCGGGCGCCCGCGACCAGGGTGGCCCGGTGGTGGCGCTGGCGACCGCCCATCCCGCCAAGTTCCCCGACGCCGTCGAGCGCGCCACGGGCTTACGCCCAAAGCTGCCCGAGCGGCTCGCCGGCCTGCTGGAGCGGCCGGAGCGCGTCGAGGTGCTGCCGAACGATCTCAAGACCGTGCAGGGCTACATTCGCAGCCGCCGCCTGAAGGGGGCTGCATGAACAGGTCCCTAGTCGCTCTCGGTCAGGACGAACAGGCTTGCTGGGTCGATGTCCAGCGCTCGGGCGGCCGCTCGCAGGGTCTTCAGCGAAGGTTCTCCCTTTCCCGACTCGACTTCCGACAGGTGGCTCTTGCTGATGCCGATCTTGGTCGCCAGTTCCTGTTGGGTCATTCCGCGGTGTCGACGCCATACTCGGATCGGCGTTTCGCCCTCCAGCATCCGGTCCAGGATCTCGGCAGGAAAAGCCTCTTCGTTGCGAGTTTTGCGATAGGCGGCCACCGCTGCCGCATCCTCCGCGCGCTCGATCAGCTCCTCGTAGTGCTGCGGCGTGAGAGCCACGAACTCGGCATCTTTGCGCTTTTTCACCAGCTGCAGCTCCGTTCCCGGACGCGGCGGCAACTCGAGTCTGCGACGACTATTCGAGAAGCCAGACCCGAACCAGACGGCAGTTCTGCCGGCCTTGCCGGTCGCCTTGTGGACCGTCATTTGTACGCACCTCCTCTCGGCTCTATCTCGAATACTTCCATCACGCCGGCCTGGGCATCCAAAGTGAAGGACGCTCTCCAATCGCCTGTTCGCAGGCGGAAGCCGTTCGGCACGCCGGCCAAGGACTTCAAATTGCTGTTCTTTGCCCGCGTGTTGGCGGCAATGCTCTGCAGGCGATCGCGGATCGCTTGCGCTTTCTTCGGCTGCATAGTCAGAAGTCGTTTCAGCGGCGTCCGCTTGATCATCAACCGCATGGCCGCATGTTCGCTCACACCGAACTTCTATGCAAGCGAAAAGTTCGGTGTGAACGAACATTTCCGGTGTCCACCCGTGCAGTTTTCCGTGGCCTTCGGTCAGGAGCCGGCATGAACGCAACCAATGGTATTCGCCTCACCCGCCTCGACAGCGGCCTGATCGTCGCCACCGATGCGATGGCGGGGATCGAGACCGCGGCCATCGGCGTCTGGGTCGGCGTCGGCACGCGCCACGAGCCGGCCGCCATCAACGGCGTCGCCCATCTGCTCGAGCATATGGCCTTCAAGGGGACCCAGCGCCGCAACGCCCGCGACATCTCCGTCGAGATCGAATCGGTCGGCGGCCATCTCAACGCCTACACCTCGCGCGAGAACACCGCCTACTATGCGCGCGTGTTGGCCGACGACGTGCCGCTCGCCCTCGACATCGTTTCCGATATCCTCCAGCACTCGGTCTTCGACGAGAGCGAGCTGGCGCGCGAGCGCACGGTCGTGCTGCAGGAGATCGGCCAGGCCGAGGATACGCCCGACGACATCATCTTCGATCACTTCCAGTCCCGCGCCTATCCCGACCAGGCCCTCGGCCGCCCGGTGCTGGGCACGGCGGAGATCGTCGGCAGCCTGTCGCGCGAGGCCATCAGCGGCTACATGCGCGAGCACTACAGCGGTGAGCGGCTGATCCTGTGCGCCGCCGGCAAGGTCGATCACGACCGCATCGTCGAGCTGGCGGCCAAGGCCTTCGTCGATCTGCCGCGTGCCGGTTCGGCGCCGACGGATACTGCGCGCTATGTCGGCGGCGATTTCCGTGAGGCCCGCGACCTCGAGCAGGTGCATCTTGTGCTCGGCTTCCCCGGCGTCGGCTATGCCGATCCCGACTATTACGCCGCGACGGTCTATTCGACGCTGCTGGGCGGCGGCATGTCGTCGCGCCTGTTCCAGGAGATCCGCGAGAAGCGCGGCCTGGTCTACAGCATCCACAGCTTCGCCTCGTCCTATGTCGATGGCGGCCTGTTCGGCATCTATGCCGGCACCGGCGAGGCCGAGGTGGCGGAGCTGGTCCCGCTGGTGTGCGACGAGATCGTGAAGGCGGCCGATACCATTGAGGCCGAGGAAGTGCGGCGTGCGCGCGCTCAGCTCAAGGCCGGCATCCTGATGGCGCGCGAGGGCCCGAGCGCTCGCTGCGAGCAGCTGGCCCAGCAGCTGCTGGTCTATGGCCGGCCGCTGCCGATGGGCGAGATCATCGCCCGCGTCGATGCCGTCGATGTGGAGCAGGTGGCAGCCGTCGCCCGCCGCCTGCGCGCCGGACCGCTGACCCTTGCTGCCCTTGGCCCGATCGACCAGGTCGAGTCCTATGACCGCATCGCCGCGCGCTTGAGTTGATCGCGGACAGCTATGGGTCCAGCCGGCGTCGCTAGGGCATGCGCACCTTGGGGTTCGACGCAGGGCCACTCCACAGAGTCCCCTCTCCCCTTGTGGGAGAGGGACAGGGTGAGGGGTCTGGCGCCGGCAGGCGCCGAGGAGTCCTTTGACGGCAAGCGTAGTCCGAATTTGAACGGCGCGCGTCAACCTGCGATTTTTGGCGCGGCGGGTAGAGCGAGATCTCTTCGCGCTGCCGCGCGAGTCCCCTCACCCTGCCCCTCTCCCGCAAGGGGAGAGGGGGCTCTGTATGATCGCCTTGCGTCAGATCGACGTGCGGCCGCCCCGGCGCGCAGAGCATGATCCGCTTCAGCCTCTCCCGCTTCCATGTTCCCAGCGGCAATCGGCTCGAGGGGCAGCGCCTGTATATGCAGCCGCCGCGCGGGCGCGATTGGCGCGCTTGGGCGGAACTGCGGGAGAAGAGCCGGGCATTTCTCGCGCCGTGGGAGCCGACTTGGTCCGTCGATGCGTTGTCGCGGGCGGCCTTTCGCCGCCGCCTGCGCCAGACCGCGCTCGAATGGCATGAAGACGACGGCTACGGCTTCCTCATCTTCCGCCGCGACGACAATGCCCTGCTGGGCGGCGTCAATCTGAGCAATATCCGCCGCGGCGTCGCCCAATCCGCCAATCTCGGCTATTGGATCGGCGAGGCCTATGCGCGCCAGGGCTACATGACCGAGGCGCTGCAGGCGCTCGTTCTGTTCGTCTTCGATCGCCTCGGCCTGCATCGCGTCGAGGCTGCCTGCCTGCCCCACAACGCAGCCAGTCGCGGCCTCCTGGCCAAGATCGGGTTCCGCGAGGAAGGCTATGCCCGCCAATATCTGCGCATCAACGGCAGCTGGCAGGACCACGTGCTGTACGCGCTCCTACGCAGCGATCTGCGCAACGGCGCCGGCGGGTGAGCGGTTGACCGTGCGAGTCGGATTGTAGAAGATCGCCGCGGCAAAGGTCGCCACGGAACAAATGAGCGACTGAACGACAGGGTCAGGAAACGCGATGCCGATCGCCATCCAGGAAGGCTACGTCCCGTTCCGGGGCTATCAGACTTGGTACCGGGTAACAGGCGATCTCCGGGCCAAGAAGACGCCGGTCGTCATCCTCCATGGCGGGCCCGGCGCCGCCCACGACTACACCGACGCTTTCAAGCTGCTGGCGAACGTCGGGCGCGCCGTTATCCAATACGACCAGCTCGGCTGCGGCCGCTCCACCCATCTGCGCGCCAAGGGTGCCGATTTCTGGACCGTCCGGCTGTTCCTGGACGAGCTGGAGAACTTGGTGAAGCAGCTCGGTATTGCCGCCGGCTACCATGTGGTCGGGCAGTCCTGGGGCGGCATGCTCGGCGCCGAGCACGGAATCATCCGGCCCAAGGGGCTGCGCGCCCTGGTCATCGCGGATTCGCCGCCTTCGATGGAACTGTGGGTCCAAGAGGCCAACCGGCTCCGCGCGGCGCTGCCGCCGGAGGTGCAGGCGACGCTGCTCCGACACGAAAAGGATGGCACCACGAGTTCGGTGGAATACACGACCGCCGTCCAGGTGTTCTATGATCGCCACCTCTGCCGCGTGAAGCCCATGCCGGAGGAGATGACGCGCAGCTTCGCGCAGATCGCAGCCGATCCGACGGTCTATCACACCATGAACGGTCCCAGCGAATTCCATGTGATCGGCACGCTCAAGGGCTGGAACATCATCGACCAGCTGCCCCGCATCAACGTGCCGGTGCTGCTGATCTCCGGCCGCCACGACGAGGCGACGCCGACGGTGGTGCAACCCTTCGCCGACGGCATCAAGGACGCCCGCTGGGAGATCTTCGAGAACTCCGCCCATGTGCCGCATATCGAGGAGACCGAGCGCTGCATGCAGATGATCGGCGACTTCCTCGCCGAGCATGACAAAGCGCCGCGGCGGGGCGCGAAACCATCCAAATCAAGCAGGGAGAAGAGGAGACGCAAATGAGTCCAAGAAAATCGAGAATGGCGGGTCTGGCGATCGCCGGCGCGCTCAGTGCCTATCTCTGTACACCGGCGGCGGCGGATCTGGATCCCGCCCACAAGGGCGGGACGATGCGGCTGCTGGCGGTCGGCGCCGGCGGCACGATCGATCCCCACGTCAACTACACGCTGCAATACTGGCAGCTCTATCAATCGATCTATGACGGGCTGGTGACCTTCAAGCATGCCGACGGCGTTGACGGCTTCACCATCGTTCCCGATCTCGCGGAGGCGCTGCCGCCGCCGTCCGACGACGGCAAGAGCTATACGTTCAAATTGCGCAAGGGCATCAAGTTCTCGAACGGCAACGAACTGACCGTGAAGGACGTGGTCGCCTCGCTGCAGCGCATCTTCAAGGTGAAAAGCCCGACCGCGGGCGGCTTCTACGCCGTCATCGTCGGCGCCGACAAATGTTTGGCGACGCCGGATACCTGCACACTGGAGGGTGGCGTCGTCGGCGACGAGGCGGCGGGGACCGTCACCATCAACCTGACTCAGCCCGATCCCGAGCTGTTCCAGAAGCTGGCCGTGCCCCATGCCGTGATCGTGCCGGCGGATTCGCCGATGACCGACGTCGGAACCCAGCCGCTGCCGGGCACCGGCGCCTACACGATCGTCTCCTACGATCCGAACAAGCAGCTGAAGATCGTGCGCAATCCGCAGTTCAAGGAATGGAGCGCGGCCGCCCAGCCCGACGGCTATCCCGACGAGATCGACTATGATTTCGGCCTCACCGACGAGGCCGAGATCAACGCCATCGAGAACGGCGAGGCCGACTGGACGCTCGATCCACCGCCGCCGGACCGCCTCGTCGAGATCGGCACGAAGTTCAAGGACCAGGTGCATGTCAATACGCTGACGGCCTGGTGGTATGCGCCGCTGAACGTCAACATTCCGCCCTTCAACAACGAGAAGGCGCGGCAGGCGCTGAACTATGCCGTCGACCGCGACGCCATGGTCAACCTGTTCGGCGGCCCGGTGCTGGCGGCGCCGGTCTGCCAGGTGCTGCCACCGGGATTCCCCGGCAACCAGCCGTTCTGCACCTACACGAAAGATCCGGGCGAGAAGTGGTCGGCCCCGGACCTGGAGAAGGCGAAGCAACTGGTCGGCGAGTCCGGCACGGCCGGACAGGAAGTCACGGTCATCGTGCAGGACAATGCCGTCGACAAGAGCGTCGGCACCTACCTGCAGAGCGTGCTGAACGACCTCGGCTACAAGGCGAGCGTGAAGGCGATCTCGTCGAACATCCAGTTCACCTACATCCAGAACACCAACAACAACGTGCAGATCAGCGTCTCGCAGTGGTACCAGGACTATCCGGCGGCGTCGGACTTCCTGAACATCCTGTTCGGCTGCGATTCCTTCCATCCCGGCTCCGATTCATCGGTCAACATCTCCGGCTTCTGCGACAAGGAGATCGACGGCAAGATGCACGATGCCTTGAAGCTCGCCATCACCGATCAGGCCGCGGCCGACAAGCTGTGGGCGGAGATCGACAAGGCGACCATGGAAAAGGCGCCGACCGTGCCGCTGTTCACGCCCAAGCATGTGGACTTCCTGTCGAAGCGCGTCGGCAACTTCCTGTTCAACGCGCAGTACTACTGGGTCGTTACGCAGTCCTGGGTGAAGTGACGGTCGGGAGAAAGGTCGGCGTAGGGGCGACCCCAGCGCAATCGGCGGAAGCCCGTTTGTCGCGATGTGGTCGCCCCTCTGTCGTGCGACGGCACGGCGGCGGCCAGGCGGGGCCGCCCCTACGCTACCTTGCGATAGTGTTTATCCGGCATGACTGATCAAGCAGCATCGCCCGGCGATCTCGCCAACGACGTGCGGGCGGCAATGGCGCGTCCCGCCCGCGGCCCCTGGGCCACGGCGCTGCGCAAACTCAGAAGCGACAGGGCTGCCATGGCGGCCCTGCTGCTTTTCCTGCTCATCGTAGCGCTCTGCCTGCTGGCGCCGTTCTACGCAAAGTACGTTGCCCATAGCGATCCGTTCCGCTCGAACTTGAGCGGCAAGATCATGCTCGACGGCAAGCCCGTGCCGGTCATGGAAACCTCGACCGAGGGCCTCGGCCTCGGCTTCACGCCAATCGGCCCGACTTGGGATTTCCGCGCCTATTTCCTCGGTGCCGACGGCCAGGGCCGCGACGTCGCCGCGCGGCTGCTCTACGGCGGCCGGAATTCGCTGGTGATCGCCGGCGTATCGACGGTGATGTGCCTGGTGCTCGCGGCCATCGTCGGCCTCGTCGCGGGCTTCTTCGGCGGTGTCGCCGATTGGGTGCTGTCGCGACTGCTCGACGTGCTCTGGGCGTTTCCGGTTTATCTGCTGGCCATCTCGCTGTCGATCGTGCTGATCAGCCACGGCATCGACATCGGCCCCATTTCGATCAACGCCGGCAGCCTGGCGCTGCCGATCTTCATTATCGGCATCATCTACGTGCCCTATGTGGCGCGCCCGATCCGCGGCCAGGTTCTGGCGCTGACGCAGAGCGAGTTCGTGCTGGCCGCCATCGGCCTCGGTGTGCCCAATCATCGAATTCTGTTCCGCGACATCCTGCCGAACGTGATGACCACGCTCATCGTCTTCGTGCCGCTGATGATGGCGATCAACATGCTCACGGAATCGGCGCTCTCGTTCCTGTCGATCGGCGTGCAGCCGCCCGAAGCCAGCTGGGGCACCATCATCCAGGACGGCCAGGAGCTGCTCTACACCCGCCCGATGGTGGCGCTGGCGCCGGGCATCGCCATCGTCATCACCGTCCTCGCCCTCAACATCCTCGGCGACGGCGTACGCGATGCCCTCGACCCGCGCTCGAAACTGCGCATCCGGACCGCCTGATGCTAGGCGCCATCGTCAAGCGGCTGGGCCAGATGCTGTTCGTCATGTTCGGCATCAGCGTCCTCGTGTTCCTGATCTTCTTCGCGACACCCGGTGCCGATCCGGCCGCCCGCATCGCCGGCCGCAATGCGTCGCCGGAAACGCTCGCGGCCGTGCG
>JBGPEQ010000158.1:0-8046 GCA_041482855.1 Dongiaceae bacterium
AGGAAGTCCGCGACGGATTCCGCGCTGCCGGCAGCGAGGCGCGCTCGAGCTTCGCCGACGACCGCGTGTTCATCGAGAAGTTCATCGAGCACCCGCGCCATATCGAGATCCAGATCCTCGGCGACAGCCACGGCAACATCGTCTATCTCGGCGAGCGCGAATGCTCGATCCAGCGCCGTCATCAGAAGGTGATCGAGGAGGCGCCGAGCCTGTTCCTCGACGACCGCACGCGCGCCGCCATGGGCCGCCAGGCCGTCGCCCTCGCCGCTGCCGTCGGCTACCAATCGGCCGGCACCGTCGAGTTCATCGTCGACGCCAAGAAGCATTTCTACTTCCTGGAGATGAATACCCGCCTGCAGGTCGAGCATCCCGTGACCGAGCTGGTGACCGGCCTCGATCTGGTCGAGCAGATGATCCGCATCGCCGCCGGCGAGAAGCTTTCAATCAAGCAGAAGGACGTGAGGCTGAAGGGCTGGGCCGTCGAGGCGCGCGTCTACGCCGAAGACCCCGAACGCGGCTTCCTGCCCTCGACCGGACGGCTCGTGCGCTACCGCGAGCCGAGCGCCGCCGGCGCTGTGCGGATCGACAGCGGCGTCTATGAAGGCGCCGAGATCAGCATGTTCTATGACCCCATGATCGCCAAGGTGGTCGGCACCGGTGCCGATCGGCGAGAAGCGATCGGTGCTTTGAGCGATGCGCTCGATGGCTTCTACATCCGGGGCGTTCAGCACAACACGCGCTTTCTCTCCGCGCTCTTGCGGCATCCGCGCTTCATGGCAGGCGACCTCTCGACGGGTTTTATCGCCGAGGAGTTTCCGGACGGCTTCCATGGCGATGTCGCGGACCCCAAGACATTGGGGCTGCTGACGGCCGTGGCCGCCGTTGCTCATCACCTGCACCAGGAGCGCGACGCCAGCATCGGCGGGCGGCTCCATGCCGCCGAAGCGCGCGCGGGCAGCGAGTGGGTGGTGCTGCACAACCGTGCCGCGCGCCGCGTCACCGTCGCGCTCACGGCCGGCGGCTTCGCGGTGATCGACGGCGACTCCAGCCATGAGCTGATCGGCGCCTGGCGGATCGGCGAGCCGCTCTATCAGGGCGAGGTCAACGGCCGCGCGGTCACGGTCCAGGTCGAGCGCCGCGGGGTCGGCTACCGTCTGTCCCATGGCAGCGTGCAGATCGATCTGCTGGTGGTGCCGCCCCATGGGGCGGAGCTGGCGGCCTTGATGCCGGTGAAGAGGCCACCGGATCTCTCGAGGTATTTGCTCTCGCCGATGCCGGGCCTGCTGGCGTCGCTGGCGGTCGCGACCGGCCAGGACGTCAAGGCCGGTCAGGAGCTGTGCGTCGTGGAAGCGATGAAGATGGAGAACCTGCTGCGGGCCGAGCGCGACGGCCGCATCGGCGTCATCCACGCCAAGCCCGGCGACAGCCTGGCCGTCGATCAGGCGATCCTGGAATTCGAGTAGGGCGCAATGGCGGACTCGGGCGCCGACATCGCGGTGAGCGTACGGATTCGAGGCCGCGTGCAGGGCGTGTGGTATCGCGGCTGGACGGAAGAAGAGGCTGCACGGCGCGGGTTGCGGGGCTGGGTCCGCAACCGGCGTGACGGCAGCGTCGAGGCATTGTTCTGCGGGCCGGTCGCGATCGTCGGCGACATGATCGGCGCATGCTGGAAGGGGCCGCCGGCGGCGCGCGTCGAAGCGGTCGAGCAGGTTGCCGTCGAGCCATTCGCAGGTTCTGGCTTCGACACGCTCATGACCGAATGACGGACGCCGTTACTCTCGATGTCTCGGAAGTCGTCGGCGACTTTCCGAGCTTCCGCGTTGCCCTCGTCGTCGTCGACGGGCTGATCATTCCGGCCGAGCGGCCGAGGCCGATCGAGTCCTTTGTCACGAGTACCGCGGCGCAGGTCGCCGAGGATCTTGCCGGCATCGAGCTGGCCGATGTCGAGGAGCTGAAGGCTTGGCGCCACGCCTATCGAGCATTCGGCGTCAAGAAGACGAGCTACCGGAGTTCCGTCGAGCGGCTCCTGAAGAACCTGCAGCGCGGTGCCGGCCTGCCGCGCGTCAACGCCTTGGTGGACGCCTACAACGCCGTCTCCGCCCTGTACCGAATGCCGATCGGCGCCGACGATCTCGATCGCATCAAGCCGCCCCTTGCGTTCCGCTCCGCGCGCCCGACCGATACGTTCATCGGGCTGGGCGATCCAGAAGGGAAGGCCGATCCGCCCAAGGCCGGCGAGATCGTCTACGCCGACGCCGAGAAATGCCTCTGCCGCCGCTGGAACTGGTACCAGGACGCCCGCAGCGCCGTCGGCCCACGGACGACGCGCGCCGTGCTGACCGTGCAGTCGCTGTCTGACGACGAAGCCCAGTTGCGCAGAGCCGTCGCGCAACTGGCCGACCTTATCGTGGCATGCGGCGGCGGCGTGAACTGGTCGACCGCCCGCGCAGACGCCCCACGCGTCACCGTCAGCTTGCCCTGACTCGCGCTAGAACCTATAGCGCCCCTGCCAGGTGATGCTGTAGCTGGTGGTGTCGGTATCGAGGACCTCGGCCTGGCCGGACAGATCCATGGTGAATTCCGGCGTAGCAGTCATCGCAAATCCGACCAGCAGATAGACGAAATCCTTGTCCTCGGCGTCCTTGTTGAAATTGTACTCGTACTGGGCGCCGACATAGGGCCTCACCGTGTCGATCTTGTAGCCGACCTTGCCGCCGCCGAGCACGGTGTTGGCGTCGGAATCGCTCGAGCCGAAGCCGTCGGTATGGCTCGTCGTGTGCCGGAAGCGGTGGCCGGCCTTGGCGGTCGCAAGCCAGTTGCCATCCCGCCAGACGAAGTTGGCGTCCTCTTCGGTGAAGACACCGGTGCTGTCGCTGTCCAAGCCGCCGATGTCGGAGCTGCCGAGGGAAAGGCCGACCAGCCCATTGACGAAGAACCAGTCGTTGAAGACGTATCCGAGATAGGGCGAGATCGTCGCGGTGTCGCTGTTGCCGCTGACGTTATCCACGTCGGCAGTCGCACCTGTCACCGAGATGCCCGGTATGAAGGCGTCGAACCGATGATCGTAGCCGACCGTGCCCAGGAAGATATCAATCCCGCTGCTGCCGCCGCCGCGGCCGAAGCCCCCGTCAACGTCCACGCGGTTGTAGGTCAGAGTTCCCCACGCGGTGTTCAGAAGATCGGCAGATTCCGTCGCCATCCCTTCCGTGCCGGGAGCGGCGTACACGACGCCAACGTCGTCGCCGACCCGCTTGGCGATGGCATCGCTGATGAGGCGCGCGGTCTGCTTGGCGACCTCTTCCTCTGCACTTTGCGCCGCGGCCGGCAGCGACCAATGGCATGCCCCCAGCAGCATTCCCGCCGCCACGACGAACGTGGATAGCTTACGCATGATTCCCCACTCCCCCAGTTCGAATCGAATCGCCTGGAAACCTAGGCCTTACGCCCAGGTGTGTCCAGACGCCGCACTCTTTGGATGGAACATGATGGCCTGATACAATGCAGAATTATGCGTCACAGCGGAGGCCGCCATGAATTGTGCAGCTGAGATCGCGTCCAAATCGCCGCCGCCCAAACCGCACGCACGCATGACGTGTTCGTGCATGGTTCTAGCCGGCGTTCTTGCGGTTGCATATCTATTCGCCATAGGCGGACCCGCCTTCGCCCAGGGCGACATCTCCGGCATCATCACGGACACGGTGACGCGCAACGTGACGGACAATATCGGGCGCAATCTCGAGGCCAATCTCGTCAAGCCGACCCTGAGCGTCAAACAGTCGGCGGGCGCGGTGCGCAGCCAGGCGATCAGCACCGGCGATCGCTATCTCAGCCTGTCGTTGGCCGATGGCACCGTGCGCGTGTGGGACCTGGAACTTGGCGTGCAGCGGCCATCGCTGAAGCCGAAGGGCCAAGCGCAGCTGGCGGTGCCGTCGTCCGATGGCCGGACGGTCGCGGTGGCGGCGGCCGATGGCGCAGTGACGCTCTACGATCTGGGGACTCGGCACGAGCTGGGCAGCCTCAGCGGTCAGAAGGGAGCGGTGCTCGCCGCCGCCTTTACCCCCGACGGGAAGCTGCTTGCGACGGGCGCCGCCGACGGCAGCGTGACGCTGTGGACCGTCGACAAGCGGACGCCGAAGCAGACGCTTCAGGCCCACGCCGGTGGCGTTCGCGCGATCGCCATGAAATCCGATGGAACGCTGATCGCCACCGGTGGCGCCGATCGGGCGGTAAAGATCTGGGACACCAAGACCGGCAAGGCGACCGGAGACGTCAGCGGCCTTGACGGCGAGGTCTCCTATCTGCAATTCGCGCCGGACGGAAAGCGGCTGTTCGCGGGAACCACGGGCGGTACGCTGGCGGCCATCGATCTGGCGACGGGAAAGGTCGCCGCCAAGGTCGCCGCTCCGGACAAGACCGCGATCATGGCCGTAAGCGGCTCCGGCATCGCCGCGTTCGGGGGCTCGGATGGCAAGATCGCGCTGGTCGAGTTCGCGAGCGGCCGCGAGATCAAGACCGTGAGCGGCCACCAGGGCGCCGTGCGCTTCCTGGGCTTCGGCGGCAAGGCCCAGCGGCTGATCTCGAGCGGCGATGATGGCGCGATGCGGCTGTGGGACACGGCGTCCGGCGAGCGGCTTGCCGAGGTGATCACGACCGCCAGCGGCTGGGCCGTCATCGATCGCCAGGGGCGGTTCGACGGCTCCGAGCAGGGCATGAACGATGTCGGCTGGCATGCGCGCGACCAGGAGATTCCGCTCGAAAGCCTGTCCGACCAGTTCTTCGAACCGGGACTGCTGGCCCGCTATCTCGACGAGAAGGCCAGCTTCGGGACCAAGATCCCCGCCAATGTCACGGACGGCATCGCGCTCCCGCCCAAGGTGGAGATCGACCTGCCGGATGCATCGCGCACCGCCGGCAAGCCGTTCACCGTGCTCGTGGTGGTGACGGACCAGGGCGGGGGCATCGACCAGGTCCGCCTCTATCACAATGGAAAGAGCGTGCAGCCGGGATCTCTCGTGCAGCAGCGCGAGGTCGAGACCAAGGGCAAACGCGTCCGCGCCGTGGCATTCCAGGTCAAGCCTGTTCCGGGCATCAACACCTTTCGCGGCGTGGCCACGGGCCTGTGGGGCATCGAGGGGGAATCCGATCGCCTGACCCAGACGTTCACCGGCGACGGGCCGTTGCCGAAGCTGCACGTGCTGGCGGTCGGCATCAACAAATACAGCGACCCCAGGCTGACGCTCGGCTACAGCGTGCCCGATGCGAAGGCGATCGTCGACCAGCTCCAACGTTCGGCGAAGGGCGTGTTCTCCGACGTCGATGTGCACGCGCTCTACGACGGCGACGCCACGCGCGCCAATGTGATCGCGGCCCTAAAGGGACTTTCCGGCGTCGACGAGAACGATGTGGTCGTGGTGTATCTGGCCGGACACGGCACCGTCGTCGGCGACGATTGGATATTCCTGCCGCACGAAGCCACGATGCAGAAGAAGTTCGAGGACTACCGCAAGGGCGCGATCACGGCGCATGAGATTCAAGATGCGCTCGTCGCAGCGCAGGCGCAGCGGGTGCTCGTCATGATCGACTCCTGCCAATCCGGCGCCACGGTCGAGACCTTCGAGCGCCAGCAGAACTTCGAGCGGCGCTATATCCGCAACTTCAGCCGCGTGGCGGGCGTCACCGTGATCGCGGCCTCGCGCCGCGATCAGGAGGCGATCGAGCTGCCGTCGCTCGGGCACGGCCTCTTCACCTATGTCGTGCTCAAGGGCCTCGACGGCGACGCCGATGACGCCCCGCACGATGGCAACGTCACCGCGCACGAGATCGTGCAATATGCCGACGTGCAGATCCCCGGCATGTCCAAGCGCTACCTGAACGAACCGCAGGTGCCCATGGCCTTCGCCCTCGGCGCCGATTTCTCGCTGCGGGTGAAGTAGCGGCAGTTCCGCTTGAGGCGGGGTGCCTGTCAGATCCCGATTCGCTTGCCGTCCTCGTCCAGCAGCACGCAATCGTCGGGCGATATGGCGACGGTGACGCGGTCGCCATCGCGATACATGCGCCGCTCGATTGCGTTGATGGCCTGGAGGCGCAGACCGCCGATCTCGACGAAATAGGCGGCCGTGCCGCCCAGATAGGCGAGGCTCGCGACCGTGCCGGAGAATGCATTGGCGCCGTTCGGCGTGTCGGCAGGACCGACGAGCACGCGATGGGCGCGGACGACGGCCTCGACACGGCGGCCCGGCGCGACGGAGCCGTTGGCGACGGTGAGGGCGGCGCCATTGCTCAGACGGATGGTCGACTGCCGCCCATCGGCAGTCTCGACTGTACCGGGCAGGAAATTCGACTGGCCGAGGAAGTTGGCGACGAACCGCGATGCCGGCCAGCGATAGACGTCCTCGGGCGCGCCGATCTGCTCGACGAGGCCGTGATTCATGACGACGACCCGGTCGGACATCGCCAGCGCCTCTTCCTGATCGTGCGTCACGAATACCGTGGTGATGCCGACTTCCCGCTGGATTGCCTTCAGTTCGATGCGCATCTCTTCGCGCAAGTTTGCATCGAGGGCCGACAGCGGCTCGTCGAGCAACAGCACGTCCGGTTCGATGACGATGGCCCGGGCGAGCGCGATGCGCTGCTGCTGCCCGCCGGAAAGTTCGGACGGCAGTTTCATCTCGACGCCGGGCAGGCGGACGATATCGAGGGCGCGCCGGACCCGCTCGCCGATCGCAGCCTTGTCGACGCCCCGGTATTTCAGGCCGAAGCCGACATTATCGGCGACGGTCTTGTGCGGGAACAGGGCATAGTTCTGGAAGACGAGGCCGATGTTCCGCTTGTGGATCGGCACGTCATTCACGCGGCGGCCCTTTATCCGGATTTCGCCCGAGGTCGGATTCACCAGCCCGGCGATGGCGCGCAGGATCGTCGTCTTGCCGCAGCCGGACGGACCCAGCAGTGTGACGAAGGTCCCCTTGTCGACGGTGAGGTCCACTGCCTTCACGGCGATGAAGGCGCCGTAGGCAAGCGTCACCGCTCCGAGTTCGACGGCTGGATCACCGGCGGTCATGATCGCAAATCCGCATCGGATACTTCAAGACTTCGCGACAGGGGCGGGCCGGCGACCCGCCCCTGTAGCGGTCATCCTAGGCACCTTTGGCGATGCGGTCCCACTGCTTCTCCCAGTCGTCGAATCGCGGCGCCCAATAGGCCGGATCGGCGAAGGTGAGGCTTTTCAGCGTGCCCGTCGAATCGAAAGCGGGGAGGTTCTTCACCTTGTCGGAGAGCTGCACCTTGGTGGGGTCGAGGGAGGGCGGGTAGTTCTGCCCTTCGGCGACCGCGATCGCGACGGCCGGCTCGAGCATGAAGTTGAGCAGCTCTTCGCATTCGGCCAGCGGCGACCCCTTGAGCACCAACATGTCCTCCATCCAGGCAAGACCGCCCTGGGGGTCGAAGTAGCCGATGGGGAAGCCGTCCTGCTGCAGCTTGGCGACGCGGCCCGACCACGCTTCGGTGACGACGATCTCTTCCTTGCTCAGGAGATCCATCAGCTCGGCGCCGGACGCCCAGTACTTCTTCACCAGTTCCCGACTCTCGCGCGCCTTGTCCCAGACGGCATCGATGTCCTTCACGTCGTTCGGATTCTGGCCGGTCTGCAATGCGCCGTACCAGACGCGGGTCTGCATCTCGTTGAGGGCGCCGATCTTACCCTTGAGGTCCTTCTTCAGCAGCAGATTGACGCCGAGGCCGACGGCGTCTTCCTTCGAGACGTACTTCGTGTTGTAAGCGATGCCGGTGGTGCCGTAGTCGTAGGGCGCGGCCGACAGGGCCTTTGGTGTCAGCTTGCGGAAGGGATCGACCAGAGCGGTCATGACCAGCTGCAGGTTGGGGATCTTGCTCTCGTCGAGTTCGCTGGTGAAGCCGAGGTCGAGATAGCGCTTGTACCAATCGACGCCGGAGCTGTGGATCACCTGATAGTCGCCGGGCGTGCTCGCCTTGACCTTGGTCAGCACTTCGATCTCGTCGCCGAACGTACCCTCGACAACCTTGAGGCCG
>JBGPEQ010000159.1:0-8041 GCA_041482855.1 Dongiaceae bacterium
CAGAGTCCAGGCGGCGCCGAACAGGCCGCGATGGCGCGGATCCATGCGGACCATCGTGCCCCGGCCGTTGTCCGCGTTCGGCGCCGGATCGCTGCCGGGATTGATGTCCAGGCCGAGGCCCGACGCGATCAGGCGATGGGGCGTATTGCCGGCAAAGGCCCTGACCGTCCGAACGATGTGCGGGAAAGACTCCAGGTTCTCCATCATCGCGCGGTCATCCGATGCGTGCACGACGCTGCAGACCACATGCGCGATGTAGTCGATCAATCCGATCGGCGGCCAGTTGCGATTGAGCTCGGTGAAGAAGCCGAATGTACCGCCGCCGATCGTGGCATCCGGCAGCGCCACGCGCGCGGCCCGGTAGATTTCGGCCAGCAGCGCGAGCGGCGGCGGCGGCGGTCCGGGTTCCCCGCGGATCCGATCCTCGGCCGCCGCCACCGCGATCGATTCCGGACGCACTCCCGATTGCCGAAGCTCGCCGGCGAATTCGGCCAGTTCCACGGACGGATCGCGTCGACATGGCGCGACTACTTCGAGCGTCAAGCCGGCCCCCACGGCCGCCGCCAGAGCGCCGAGCCGCATTATCTCCTTCGACCCGTGCCCCGCCCGCGGATCGATCCGCCCATTGATCAGCTGCGGCCCGGCCAGGCGGACAAGTTCGACCGCGGCGCGTGCCTCGTCCATCCATTGCAGCGGGGCGCGCAGGCCGATTGCGGGCATGCGCGTCGTGCCGACGCGACCGACCGCGACTTGGACCGGAGCTTCTGTGACCGCCTTGCGGGCCTTCGGTATCGCCCCGGAGAAGGCGAGAGTCACCGTCTGAACGACGCTGCTGCCCCCCTCGATCGTGTACGGATAGGGCAGAGCGAGCGGACGCACATAGGTCTTGAAGGACGCATCGAGCCAGTTGCGATGATCCTCCATCTCCCAGGCGTCGCCGTCCATCGTACAGGTCGCCCATACGCCGGGCGCGGCCTCATGCGAAAGCGTTCGCACGTCAAAGAAACACTGTTCCGGGTCGATGAAGTCGGGAAACCGCGCCCGTCGCTTGGTGCCGTCGACATGAGTGACGTCAACCGGGCAGCCGACCACGCGCTCGAGCGGATGCAGGATGACGAAGCCGGTGCGATTGGTGACGAAATCCGCAGCCGGGCTGGCGGTGCCGATGAACCGCAGCGCGCCGCTCGCCTCGCCGACGATCTCCGCCGACCACGGCAGTTCGCCGTCGCCGGTGCGGCACAGCGCCTTGAACGTCACGCGGAAGCCGCGCTCCGTTTGATCGACGCTCAGATCGGATATCTGCGGCGTCGGCGTGCCCCAATTCCGGTCCCGCACCAGGAAGGCGATGCCGCGCAACACCTCGACATCGTCGAGGCGGATCCAACGCAGCGCGCCGTTTTCGAGCGTTACCGAGACCGGGCCGGCCGTGAGCTCGATGCGCTCCGGCACAGGCTGGGTCGTGCCGAACAATGCGACCGCGCGATCAGCCATCGCGGCACCCCGAGCGAGTCCGGCATTTCCGCCGCATCGTCGCGTTATGTACCGTTGTGCAGGACAATCGGCTATTCATACGCCTCGTGATGGGCTGGCAACAGAAGGCGGTGCCGAGATGAGGATCCAACCGGGACGGTTCGCTGGACGGCGCGCCGTAGTGACCGGCGCCAGCGCCGGGATCGGGCGCGCGGCCGCCCTGCGTCTCGCCGCCGAGGGCGCGCGGGTGGGGCTGATCGCCCGGCGGCGCGAGCCGCTGGAGGCCGCAGCCTCGGAAATCGCGGCGTCCGGCGGCGAGGCTCTCGTGCTGCCCGCCGATAGCTCCATCGAGCCGGAGATTGCGGCGGCAATGGACGAAGCGGCCAGGCGTTGGGGCGGTCTCGACATCGTCGTGTCGAATGCCGGAATCGAGCTGCTCGGCCAGGACGATCGGGTCGATCGCCTCGATCGCGCGGTGTGGGATCGCCTGCTGACCACCAATCTGACCGGCCAGTTCCTCGCCTGCAAACATGGCGCGCGCCATCTGCTGGCAACCGGCGGCGGCGCCATCGTCTGTCTCGGCTCGAACGTGGCGTATCTGGGCATGGCGACCAACGAACCCGCCTACAGCGCCAGCAAGGGCGGCATTCTCGCGATGATGAAGGTGATGGCGATCGACTACGCCCGGCTCAATATAAGGGTCAACATGGTGATTCCGGGCTTCATCGACACGCCGATGAACGCCCCGGTGATGGGCGATGCGAAGGAACTCGCCTACTGGAGCAACCAGATTCCGCTGGGACGGCCGGGAACGGCGGCAGAGTGCGCCGCGGCGATCCTCTGGCTGGCGTCCGACGAGGCGAGCTACTGCATCGGCACGACGCTGGTCGTGGATGGAGGACAATCCTCGATCTAAAACATGTGTCCGAGATGCCATCTTCAGCTCACGTGCGGGACGAAAGGATGAGCACAGAGTCTTCCTCGAACGGCGGCGCCAGGATCGCCGCGCCCTCCGCCGCGAGCGTCCCGCCGGCGACGCGGCGCCCGCTGGCCGGCTCGAACCACTCGACGGAAACCCGCGGACCCGTCAATGCGCCGAGCTGCACTTGGACCGGCCGGCGCACCGGGAGGTACGCCACGCCAAGACGACCGTCGGCGGTCTGGGCCGCGGTGACCCGATCGAGGCCGCGGACCTCGCCAAGACCGGCCGATACCAGCCGACGCTCCAGATCCGGCGCGAACTCGTTCCAGGGTAGCGCACGGAAGAAGGCGCCCCAACGCGCCATCGCGATCGAGCCCGGCAGGTCGAGGGCGCCCTGCCAACCGTCCCAGAACAACCAGATCGGGTGATTTCCAAAGCAATGGCCGTTCCCGCCGCACAGAACCGACCAGTAGGCCTGGCGACGGATCTGCAGCTGGCTCGCATTGTGCTCGCCTTCGTAGGTCGATTCGATCAGGAAGAACGGCCAGGGCGGACTGCGCTGCCAGTCCTGAAGCAGCGACCGGTGGACGACGCCATAAGTGTAGGTGACGTTGATGTCGAGCCAGTCGGCCCCGGCGAACGTTTCGATCGGCGAGAACTCGGGATGCGGGTGGCCGGTGAACAGGTTCTTGACGCCGGCGCCGCGGATACCGCCGGCGATCGCGTCGAGCCCCGGCCGGGTCGCCTCGGGGTGCCAGTCTCCGCCGATGCACCAGATGATATTGGCAAACCGGCCAAACCTGCGGCCGAGATATTCGCCGTACCTGCGGCAGCCTTCAGGGCCCGTAGCGACGATTTCATCGTACCAGCCGTCGAGGTGAGGCGACAACCCGTCGCCGCGATCATGCCGGTAGCCGATATAGGCCGGCGCGAGAATCACGGCGATGCCGCGCTCCGCGCAAGCATCGAGAACGCGCACGGCCGCGTCGAAGTAGCCGTCGTTCGGCGTGCTCATGTCTCCCGGCGTCGAGAACGGCTCCCGGCCGGCCAGATCGCGCGGCGGATTGCGCGAAAAGAGATGCTCTATGAGATTCACGATGATCGTGTTGAATCCCTTGGTGCGGCGGTCGTCCAGATAGTGAATGGCGTCCGCGTACTCGAGATTGGCGATGAGCGACCACGCCGTATCTCCTTGGACCAGAAATGGGTGGTCATCCGCATCCAGCAGGCGGCGCCGGTCGGATGAGATCGACAACGGATACCGTGCCATCGGTCCGGGATCCGGAAGCGCCGCCGATTGCGGGGCCATTTCCGCCGGGTGGACCCGGTGATAGCGATGCATCCTTTGTGCGTCCTGATCGTTCATCATGCTTCCTTGGCCACCCGTGTTCCGGCGGCGTCGAACAGGCGAAGATGCTGGAGCGGGAACCGAATGCAAATCCGATCGCCCTCCCGGATTGCGCTCGCGGCATCGACTCTTGCGGTCAGTGACGTCGCGTCGTTGGCCAGCGCCCATAGATACGAGTCCGGGCCGACACGCTCGACGAGGTCGACCACTGCGGCGAGGCCTGTCGCATCGCCGGGATCGAGGACGTGGATATGCTCCGGCCGGATTCCCAGCGCCACCGGGCCGTCGGCGAATGCGGGCGGCGCCAGCCCCTCGACCGGCAGATCGAACGGACCCCGGAACATCCTGCCCCCCGCGCTGGACTCGATGCGGCCTTTGAACAGGTTCATCGGCGGGCTGCCGACAAAAGTGGCGACGAAGGTATTCGCCGGCGTGGAATACACCTCTCCGGGACTGCCCACTTGCTGAATCACGCCCCGGTGCATCAGCACGATCCGGTTTGCCATCGTCATGGCTTCGACCTGGTCATGCGTCACGTAGATCGTCGTGCGACCGACTCGCTTGTGCAGGCGCACCAACTCCGTGCGCATTTCCACCCGCAGCAGGGCATCCAGGTTCGATAGCGGCTCGTCCATGAGGAAGGCCAGCGGCTCCCGCACAATGGCGCGACCGAGCGCTACCCGCTGACGCTGTCCGCCAGAGAGTTCATCGGGATAGCTCTCCAACTGAGCGTTGAGTTGAAGCAGAGTCGCTGCTGCCTCCACCTTGCCGCGGACCTCGTCGCGCGAGACACCGCTCATCTTGAGAGGGAATCCCAGGTTTTCGCGGACCGTCATGTGCGGATAGAGAGCGTAGTTCTGGAACACCATCGCGACGTCGCGCGCGCTCGGCCGCAGATAGTTCGCCAACCGCCCGCCGACATAGATCTCGCCATCGGTCAGCTCCTCGAGACCGGCAATGAGCTTCAGGAGTGTGCTCTTGCCGCAGCCCGACGGACCGAGGAGCGCAATGAACTCGCCCGGCTCGATGGCGAGGTTGACGCCGCTGAGCACCGGCGTCTTGCCGTAATGCTTGGTGACATCGACCAACTCGATGGCATAGGCGGGATTTCCCGAGGCTGCGGTCAAATTCGTATCCCTCACTGCTTCAGGGCGCCGGCGAGGGAGCGCGCGAGGAACTGGCGCTGCAGCACGAAGAAGAACACGCCTATGGGCACCAGCGACATGACGGCGGATGCCGACCACAGTCCGTAGTTGGCGCCGCCATGCGCGCGCAACGCCGCGACGCCGACCGTGAGGACCTGGAGATCGTCGCTCGAGGTCGCGATGAGCGGCCAGATGAAGCTCATGAACTGATCGGTGAAGATGATGACCGCGAGAACGACGAGCCCCGGCTTTATCAGCGGCAGGACGATCCGCCAGTAGATCGCGAACTCGCTCAAGCCGTCGAGGCGGGCGGCGTTATCGAGGTCGCGAGGCAGTCCCAGAATGAATTGCCGCATCAGGATCGCTCCCAGCGGATTTGCCAGCGGCGGGAGGATCAGCGCCAGATACGTATTCGTCAGGCCGAGGGCGGAGACCAGCGACCAGAGCGGCACGATCAGCGCACCGATCGGCACCATCAGCAGGATCAGCATCAGCAGGAAGATCGCCCGCTTACCCGTCATATCGATCTTCGCCAGCGCGTAGCCGGCCATCGAATCCAGGAACACCTTGAGCGTCGTCACCGATCCCGCGACGAACAGCGTGTTGAACATCCAGCGAAGAAACCCGGTATCCCAGAGAAGCGCGCGGTAGTTGCCGAAATAGGGCGGGATTGGCAGCAGCTTCGGCGGATAGCTGAAGATCTCCGTGCTGTTCTTCAGCGACGCCAGGAACACATAGTAGAACGGCGCGACCAGGATGAAGGTCACCAGCGCGAGCACGAGGTGCCGGCCGAGTTCGGCCCGCCGTCGTCGACGGAGACGGGCGCGGGCATGATCGGCCGCGATGCGCCGGGTCTCCGTGGATATCGTTCGAGCCGTCCGCTCCAGCGTCCGCCCCATCAGTCCCGGCCTCGCCGATCCCGAAGCAGCCACATCTGGACGAGCGTCAGGGCAAGAATCGCGACGATGAGGACGAGAGAGATCGCCGACGCAAAGCCGACCTTGTTATTGGACCCGAAGACGTAGAGCCAGACGCGATAGATGACCGTCGTGGTCGCGGTTCCGGGGCCGCCATTGGTGAGAACCAGCGCCGTATCGAAGACCTGAAGGCCCCAGATGGTCGATACGATGACGGCGAAAAAAACGATCCGCCGCAACAGCGGCAGCGTGAGATAGCGGAACCGGGCCAACACCGAGGCGCCGTCGAGTTCGGCTGCCTGATAGAGCTCCTGAGGCAGACCGATGATCGCCGCAACGAAGAACATGGCCCAATAGCCGACGTTGCGCCACACGTCGAGGATCGCCAAGACCGTCAGTGCGCTGTCCGCTCCGAGCCAGGTGACGGGCATGCCGCCGAAAAACCGTATGACGTCATTGAACAGGCCGAAGTCGATGTTGGTGAGGAACAGCCAGATCAGCGCCGCGACGACTCCGGGCACCAACACCGGGAAATAGACAAGAAACCGATAGACCGAGGCGCCGTGCTCGACGCGCGCGAGAACCAAGGCAATGCCGAGCGCGCCGATCAGGATCAGCGGCACCGACAGCAGGGCGAAGACCAGGGTGTTCTCGATGGCGGGCCAGGCTCCGACGGTCCCCGGAAGCTCGATGAAGTTGCGCAGCCCGACGAACTTCGTTCCGCCAAAGATGCTGCCCGAGCGTGTGCTCCACCACACCGTGCCGGCGACCGGGATTACCAGGAAAACAACGAAGCATGCGAACATCGGGCCGAGAAACATCCAGCCCGTCAGCTCGCGGCGAATCCTGGCCTTCCGATGCAGCCGCCGGTGCTCGGCCCGCGACAACCGCATGCGGCCCGGCTGACCGGCCGAGAGATTCATTCCGGCCGCTTCGTTCACGACCCTTCGGCGCCTACGCCGGTCGCCGCAAGAACCCGCAGTCAGAGCCCGACTTCATGCTTCACGATCTTCTCGACGTTGGCGACGGCGTCCTGCGCCGATGCCTTGCCGGCGTAGCAGTTCTGGATCTCCGCCTCGGCGAGCTGCTCGACGGTGGCCCATTGGGAGAAGCTCTCGAGGCCGACCGCGTGCTTCTGGAACAATGGCAGCGCCTCCGCGAGTTGCGGTGCGGCGTTGGTTCCATAGCCCATGCCTGCCGCATCGGAGCGGGCCGGATAGGTTCCCGAGTTATCGGCCCAATAGGCGTCGTTCGCGCCGCTGGTCCACCACTTCACCACCTCCCACATCAGGTCCTTATCGGGAGACTTGGCGTTGACCATGTAATAGGTGATGTCGTTGAAGTTCACTTGGGAAACCGGCCCCGGCGGGTATGGCAGCAGTTTCCATTTGAACGGCATCGGCGACGGCAGCGCGGTCGTCGCAGCAAGGTCGGACGACAGGATGGCAAGTTTGCCGGCGGCGAATGCCGCGGGGGCGGCGTCATAGCTGTAGGTGCCGAGCGGCGGCGCG
This sequence comes from Dongiaceae bacterium, assembly GCA_041482855.1. Classification (GTDB taxonomy): domain Bacteria; phylum Pseudomonadota; class Alphaproteobacteria; order Dongiales; family Dongiaceae; genus JBGPEQ01. Next base: position 7,314 of record JBGPEQ010000159.1, read on the forward strand.
ATCCCGTTCTTGAACAGGTCGGCCATCTGTTGGGTCACCGTGACAACGTCTGGCAGGTTCACGTTCGGCTTCTTGAGGTCAGGAGTGAGATAGGAGCCACCGGCGGAGCGCAGGCGCTGGTACCACTCGCCGTAGCCGCCGATCTGGATGCCGAAACCGCAGCCGTAGGTCTCGCCCGGCTTCGTCATCTTGGTGACGCAGTCCAGGAACGTGTCCCACTTGTTCACGAAATTCTCGTCGTAGCCGGCCGCGTTGACCTTATCCATGTTGACGAACATCGCGTCTTCGACGTGCCAGCTGATGGGCACGCCCAGCAGCTTCGGACCGTAGTTCAACGTCCGATCCCAATAGAGATACTTTGCCTTTTCGTCCGCGAAACCCGGATCGTCGATCCGAGAGGTAAGATCCTCGAACCCCGTACCAGCGACGTAGTCGGGATACGAGCTCTCGGTCGTCATGTAGATGTCGTGGCCGCCCTCGGCAGCGGAAGTGCTGATCTCCTGCGAGGCGGTATCCCACTGATAGAGGCGGAAGTCGAAGGTGACGTCGGGATGGAGTGCGTTGAATCCCTGGGCGATGTGCTTCTGATGGTCGATCTCGCCGTCGGACCAGGGCCCGACCAGGAAGCGCACCTTGCCTTTGAGATCGGCCGCCGAGGCCGGCCGGATTTCCGCGGCGAGGCCCGCGATCACCGGCGCCGCGACGCCCAGCGCCAGAAGGCGAGTGAC
>JBGPEQ010000160.1:0-8021 GCA_041482855.1 Dongiaceae bacterium
ATCGAAGATGTCCTCGACCGCCCCGCGCTCGACGATGCGGCCGGCATACATGATGGCGACCCTGTCGGCCGTGCCCGCGACGATACCGAGATCGTGGCTGATGAGCACCAGCCCCATGCGATGTGTGGCCTGCAAGCGCCGCAACAGCTCGATGATCTGCGCCTGCACCGTGACGTCCAGCGCCGTCGTCGGCTCGTCGGCGATCAGCAGCTCCGGCTCGTTCGCCATGGCCATGGCGATCATCGCCCGCTGCCGCATGCCGCCCGACAGCTCGTGCGGATATTGCAGGGCCCGCCGCTCCGGGAACGGGATGGTGACGAGCTTCAACATCTCGACGGCGCGCTCGGCGCCCTTACGGGCGGTGACGGTCGTGTCATGGATGCGGATTGCCTCCGCAATCTGCGCGCCGATGGTGAGGACCGGATTGAGCGCCGTCATCGGATCCTGAAAGATCATGCCGATGCGGGCACCGCGCAGTCTTGCCAGCTCGTTCTGCGGCCGGCCGGCAAGTTCCATGCCGCGAAACCGGATCGACCCCTTGATGCGCACGCTTGGTGGCAGCAGTCCCAGGACGGCGAGCATGGTCACGCTCTTGCCGCAGCCGGACTCGCCGACAAGACCGAGCGTCTCGCCCGACTGTACCGTCAAATCCACACCGCGGATCGCCTCGAGTCGGCCGCGCGCAGTAGCGAACGTCACTTCGAGGTCGCGAACCTCGAGCAGAGGCGCATCGAGATCGTCGGAAGCAGCGTTCCGCATCACTGCGTCCGCGGGTCCAGGAAGTCGCGCAGGCCATCACCGAGGAAGTTGAAGCCGAGCACGATGGACAGGATTGCCATCCCCGGTCCGAAGGCGATCCACCACTGATAGAATTTCTGGGCGCCTTCGGAGATCATCTGTCCCCATTCCGGCGTCGGCGGGGAAGCGCCGAGGCCGATGAAGCTGAGCGAGGCGATGAGCAGCACGACCTGGCCGAAATCCATCGTGGCATTGATCAGGATCGGGCTCCAGCACAGCGGCAGAATGTGCGCCAAGAGAACGCGCGGCGCAGTGGCGCCGGCGGCGACGGCGGCCTCGACATGCTCGCGTTCTCTTATCGCCAGCACCTGCGCACGCATGAGGCGGGCGTAGATCGGCCACCACACGATGATCATGGCGATGGCCGCGTGCCACAGACCGGGCCCGAGCGACGCCGTCACGGCCATGGCCAACAGGATCGGCGGGAAGGATAGCGTGATGTCGACCAGCCGCATGACGGCTGCATCGGCAAGGCCGCCCAGGAACCCGCCGACCGCCCCGAGCGAGGCTCCAATAGCGACGGCGGAGAGGATGACCACGAGCGCGATAGGAAGCGAATGCTGGGCGCCGTGCAGCGTACGCGACAGCACGTCGCGGCTGAGCGCGTCGGTGCCGAGCCAATGCGCTGCGCTCGGCGACGCCAATCGCTTCCCCGCGAACAGGACGGGATCGTCGATTGGCCACCACTGTACCGTCAGCGCGACGCCGACCCAGAAGAGGACGAGGAGCGCGCCTGCGGCAACCGGCGCCGTCAGCCAGCGTGGCCGAACGAAGGTAGGGCGAAGGGACGCGGTTTCGGCCATGATCGGCCTACCCTTACCTGAATCTGATGCGCGGATCGACAAACGCGTAGGCGATGTCGGTTACAAGGTTCGTCAACAGAAAGGCCGTACCGCCGACGATGGTGACCCCCATGATGGCGGGGTAGTCGAGATTGCGCGCGGCGTCGACGGCGTAGGATCCCATGCCGGGCCAGGAGAAGATTTTCTCGGACAAGACGGCACCGGTGATCAGATACGCAAAGGAGAAGCCGACGATGGTGAGCGTCGGAATGAGCGCGTTGCGGAGCGCGTGATTGACGAGCACGCGCGGCTCGCTGGCGCCCTTGGCGCGGGCCGCCAGAATGTAATCCTGGTTGAGCACGTCGAGCATGCTGGCCCGCACCAGGCGCGAGATGATGCCCATCACCGCCCAGCCCAGCACGCAGGCGGGAAGGATGAGATGCCAGATCGACTCGGCGAAGACGGCAAAGTTTCCGGCAACCACGGAGTCGATGGTGTAGAACCCCGTAACAAAGGGCGGCGCTGTGGAGCGGGTATCTAGCCGTCCCGGGCTTGGCAATATACGGAGCGTGTACCAGAAGACAAAGAGGAGGATTAGGCCCGACCAGAACACCGGCAGCGAAGAACCGATGAGAGCGAGCAAGCGCGCCAAATGGTCGGCCGCACGATCGCGATAGTGGGCGGCGACCACGCCAAGCGTCACTCCAAGCAGACAGCCCACCAGCATTGCTGCCGTAACCAGTTCGAGCGTCGCCGGAAGCCGCTGGAGCAGATCCTTAGCGACGCCCTGCTTGGTCTGGAATGACGTCCCGAGGTCTCCAGTCAGCAGATTGCCGACATAGATCAGGTATTGTTCAGGCAGACTCCGATCGAGCCCCCATCGCGCCCGCGCCGCGGCGATCACTATCGGATTGTCCATCTGCCGCTCGCCGATGATGGAAATGAGCGGATCGCCTTTCGTGAAGTGGGTGAGCAGAAAGGCGATGCTGACGATGCCGAGCAGGAGCAGCGGCATGGCGATCAGCCGGCGGATGATATAGCGATACATCGCCGTCGACGTCGGGTGCGATGGGGGCTGCCGAGATCACCGGCTACTCGCGGGTGATCTCGTCGAGCGGCAGGTTGCAGCAGGCGCTGTAGCGCACGCCCTTCACCGACTTGGCATGGGCCAGCACGACATCCGGACTGACCAGCGGGATGATCACGCGGTCATTGATCATTTCCATAGCGATGTCGTGAAAGAACTTGTCCTTCTCGGCCTCGGGTGCGGCGAGCGCCTGCTTCAGCAGGTCGCCTTCCTTCGCGTTGGTGATGGTCGCATCATGTTCGCCGCCGGCGCGCTTCCACCAGGGCGTCCCCTCCGTCATGGCGAAATACTGGATGTATTGCGCCGAGCCGAAGTAGTCCGGCGCGTAGAACACGGCCGTCAGCGGGATGCCGTCGCCGCGCACATGGGTCCGCCATACCGAGAACTCGAGCGGCGTGAGGCCAACCTTGATGTTCACCTGCGCCAGGTCCTGCTGGACCTTCTGCATGAGCAGCGACAGATCGACGCCGTAGACGTTCATGTTCGGGAATTCGGCGTTGATCTCGAAGCCGTTGCCGAGCCCCGCCTTCTCCAGCAGCTCCTTGGCCTTGGCGATGTCCTGGGTCGGCGTCGGCAAGCCGTCGGTGCCGGGGAAACCGTTGGGGATCGGCGCTGCCTGCAGCTTGCCCTGGCCGGCGACCGTAAATTCGACCGTGCCGTTATAGTCGAGCGCATAGCCGATCGCCTGGCGCACCTCCTTCGTCAGCTTCACCGTGTTGCCCTTGGCGCCCGGGCTCACGGCGACATAGACGAAGTTGTAGGACGGCACCATCTCGATGGCGACGCTGTCGCTCTTGATCGTCTTCGCGGTGTCCGGATCGATCTGCATGGCGATATCGGCAGCGCCGCTCTCCAGCAGTTGCGCCTGGGCGACGGCGTCTTTCGTGTTCTTGACGACAATCTCGGAAATACCGACCTTGCTGCGCTTGTAGTTCGGGTTGGCCTTGAAGCGCAGCTCATCGTCGGCCTTGTAGTCGGCAAGCACATAGGGCCCGCTGCCGGCCGAATTGGCCATGAACCAGGGCTCCGACGTATCGCTCTTGTCGGCATCGGCGTTCGCGTTTGCACCGTTGGCAATGGCGACGTCGCTGTTGACGGCGCCCGTATAGGGCGCTGTCAGAATGCCCAGGAACTCCGAGTTCGGCGCTTCCATGGTCGCGACGACCGTGTGCGCGTCCGGCGCCTCGATGCTCTTCACGCCGTCCATCATGAAGGACGGGCCGCCCTTGATGTTGTGGAGCCGCTCCCATGACCACTTCACGTCCTTCGCTTCGACCGGCGAGCCGTCGGAAAACACGGCATCGGGATCGAGATGGAAGGTGAACTGCGTCTGGTCGGCATTCGACTCCCATTTGGTCGCCAGACGCGGCATCAGCGTCTTGTTGTCCGGCCCGAGGCCGATCAGGCTCTCATAGACGTTCGACACATAGATCTGGCAGGTATCGCACCAGGTGCGCGCCGGATCGAGCGAGTTGATGTCCATCGCCCGCGCGATCACGAGCGGCGTGTCCGCGGCCTGCGCGCTCGCAGGCAGCAGGCCGGACGCGCCGGCCAGACTCGCGAAGACTGGCGCTGCAAGCAGCAACGCCCTGCGCGTGGTCGTCGCCACGCATCTCGATCGTACTGTGTTCATCATTCCCTTTTTCATGTTTGCCTCCCTGGTTGACCAGACGGCTGCGTCGAGATGCGGCTGTCCGGCTTTATGAAACTCGCTTGTGCTCTCCCGCTGGATTGGCTTTGGCGGCAAGTTCGCGCGCCACGGTTGCGATGCCTGCCGCATCCAGGCGATAGTGGGCATAGAGCGCCGCCGGCGGTCCGACCGGCACGAATTCGTCAGGCACTCCATGACGGCGGAACGGCACGCGATCGCCGTCGACAAGAACTTCCGCAACCGCGCTACCGAGCCCCCCGGTGATGTTGTGTTCCTCGACGGTCAGGATCGCACCTGTCTCGCTCGCAGCGCACCGGATCGCTGCCGAATCGAGCGGCTTGATCGTGTGCATGTCGATGACCCGTACTGACGTTCCCTCGCCGGCGAGCGCGGCAGCCGCATCGAGCGTCGCCCGTACCATCGTGCCGGTGGCGATGATCGTGAGATCCTTGCCGTCGCGCAGCGTAGCGGCCTGGCCGATGCGGAAGTCTCGGGGCACCTCGGGATAGACTTCGGGATCGCGGCCGCGGCCAAGGCGGATGTAGATGGCGCCCGGATGGTCGACGGAAGCGCGCAGGATCGCGCGCAGATGATTGGCGTCCGCCGCGCAGACGATCGTCAGCTCGGCGATCGTCCGCAGCATCGCCAAGTCCTCCAGTGCATGGTGGCTGGTGCCGTAGAAGCCCATGGACATGCCGGAATGGTGGCCGATCACGCGCACGGGCATGCGCGGATAGGCGCAGTCGGTGCGGATCTGCTCGGCGCCGAGGATCGCGCTGAAGGCGGCGAAGGTAGCGGCGTAGGGAACCTGGCCCGCGGAGGCCATGCCGGCCGCCGCCGTGATCATGTTCTTCTCGGCGATGCCGAAATCGAAGAAGCGGTCGGGATGACGCAGCTTGAAATCCTTGGTGCGGTTGGCGGAGGCGAGGTCTGCGGTGAGCACGACGATGCGCGGGTCGCGGTCGGCAAGGTCCGCGAGCTCTTCGCCCAGCGCGAATGCCGGCAGCAGGCGCGCCGGCGTGCCCTGCACGGAGGCCTTGTCCTTCAGCGAGATCTCGCCGCCGCCAGTGCCGCGGAAGATGGCGTCCTGTTCCTGCGCCTGGGGTGTTGAACGGGTGTCAGCCATGGACAGGCTCCCTGGCCTTGCTCGGCTTCAGGCCGGCCTCGATCTCGGCGAAGGCATCGTCATAGTCCTGGCCGACGAGATTGCCGACGTGCCAGTCGAGCGACAGCTCCATGCGCGCGACGCCGCGGCCCTTGATGGTGTCGGCGATGATCATCTGCGGGCGGCCATCGCCCGCCGGTTCGAGCCCGTCAAGCGCACCGAGGATCGCGGTGAAGTCGTGGCCATCGATGCGTTGCACGTCCCAGCCGAAACTGCGGAAGCGGTCGACCAGCGGCTCGACCTTCATGATCTCCTCGGTCGGGCCGTCGATGCAGAGCTGGTTGCGGTCGACGATGCCGATCAGGCCTTGCAGGCGGAAATGCCCCGCCGCCATTGCCGCCTCCCAGATCTGGCCTTCGGCAAGTTCGCCGTCGCCGAGCATGCAGTAGACGCGATAGGACCGCTTCTGCACGCGTGCCGCGAGCGCCATGCCGAGACCGATCGATAGGCCGTGGCCGAGCGAGCCCGAGCTGAAATCGATGCCGGGAATCTTCTTCATGTCCGGATGGTCGCCGAACGGACTGCCGAGGCGCGTGTAGCTGTCGAGCAGCTTCGGATCGAAATAGCCGAGGTCGGCGAGGATGGGGTAGAGGCCGATGGCCGCATGGCCTTTGCTCAGGATGAAGCGATCGCGGTCCGGCCATTTCGGGTCGGCGGGGTTGAGCCGCAGGTGCGCGTAGTAGAGGGCGGCGAACAGCTCGGCGGCCGAGAAGGTGCTGGAGTAGTGGCCGGCGCCGCAGATGCGCGTCAGCCGCAGCGTCTCCAGGCGCACGAACTTGGCACGATCGGCCAGGAAGTCGGCCGTGACGTTGCGACCATGGGCGGCGAGGTTTGCACTCATTCGTTTGCGGTCTCCGCTGCTTCTCGTTCGAGCCGTTCGAGGTGGCGCACGAAATAGCGACCGCCCTCCAGCATGTCATTGCGGATGGCGGCGCTCAGCGCTGCGCCATCACGAGAATGCAGGGCCTTCAGCACATGTTCATGTTGATGCCGACCGTCATAGGTCGGATGGCCGTGCGGATAGAGATGATTGAGCATCGGCCCGACTCGAATCCACAGGTTCTCCAGCAGGCCGATGAGCTGGGGCATGCCCGATCGCAGATAGATGCCGAAATGGAAGTCGAAGTTGGCCTGGATCGCGCTGTAATAGTCGCGGTTCTTTTCGGCCGCGATCAGCGTCTTGTGAATCGTTGCCAAGCGATCGATCATCGCTGCGTCGATATGATCGAGAGCCCGTTCGGCAGCAAGCGGTTCGAGCAGAAGCCGGATGTCACGCAGCTCGAAATACTCCGCCAGGGAGAGACGGCGCACGCGGATGTAGTGATGGGGCTTCAGTTCGAGCCCGCCGTCACGCACGAGCTGGAAGATCGCCTCGCGCACCGGCGTTTCGCTCGTCCCGAGCGCGGCCGCCAGTTCGCGGATGCGCAAACGCTGGTGCGGCTTCAGGATGCCGCGCATCAGGCGCTCGCGCAGCTGCCGGTAGACGCGATCGGACCGGCTCGGCGCCTCGACGCGTTCCAGGCTCAGACTGTCGAGCGACTGATCTGACACACGGACGGCGGCGCTGCGGCTCATCGCACGCTCACCCGAATTGGCGGGCGACTTCACGCATCGCCTCGTCGGTTGCCGCAAGTGCCCGGTCGATGTCGGCTTCGCCATGGGCGGCGGAGAGGAACATCGTGTGCGCTGCATGCAGATAGACGCCCCGCTTCAGCGCCTCCGTGCAGAACAGCCAGCCCTTCTTGCGCTCGGCATCGTCGTCGAAGAGCACCACCGGCATCTGCGGCGGTCCGCTCTGGCGAATGCGAACGCCATGGGCCGCGGCTTGGCGGGCCAGGCCCTCGCGTAGCCGTTCGCCCATGCGACGCATGCGGCCGATGCCGTCGTTGGCCTTCAGCTTGCCGATCGTTGCGATGGCTGCAGCCATGGGCACCGCCTCGGTCCAGAACGAACCGGTGACGAAGACCTTGGAGGCGCCCTCGCGGAAGCGATTGTTGCCGGTGACGGCGGCGAGCGCATAGCCGTTCGCGATCGCCTTGCTCCAGGCGGCAAGATCCGGCCGCACGCCCACGAGCTCCCAGCTGCCGCCGATATGAAGGCGGAAACCCGCGCGCACATCATCGACGATCAAGGCCGCGCCAGTAGCATCGCAGAGCGCCCGGGCCGCGTTGGCGAACGCCGGTGTCGGCAGTTCGTGGTCTTTGCCGAAATCATGTTTGAAGGCGGAGACGATAATGCCGGCGATGTCCCCCCGTACCGTCCCGGCCGCATCGGCGAGGCTTTGCGCGTCGTTGTAGTCGTAGGGGATGACGTGCATGCGGTCTTCCGCCGTCGCGCCAATCGGGTAGGGATTGCACCAGGGGACGGCACCGTGATAGGCGCCGCGCGCGATCAGCACCTTGCGTCGTCCGGTCGCCGCGCGGGCGATCATGACGCAGGTCGTCATCGCGTCGGTGCCGTTCTTCTGGAACATGGCCCAGTCAGCGTGAGGAACGACGTCGACCACGAGTTCGGCCAACTCGACCAGCCGCTCGGTCG